>JAYTFQ010000374.1:0-3000 GCA_043734225.1 Anaerolineales bacterium
AGGCCGATGCGCAGCCCGCGCACGCCGTGGTCCAGGCCAGCAGTGAAGTCGGGCACGGGCACGTTGGCGGCCGTGGAATCGTGCGCGTCTGGGCCGGCCATGGTGTTCAGCATCAGCGCGGCGTCGCGGACGGTGCGCGTAATGGGTCCCGGGCAATCCAGCGAGGAGCCAAAGGCGATCAGCCCGTAGCGGCTGACGCGGCCATAGGTGGGCTTGAGGCCGACCACGCCGCAAAACGCCGCTGGCTGGCGCACCGAGCCGGCTGTATCGGTGCCCAAGGACAGCACCGCCTCGCCGGCGGCCACGCTGGCGGCGCTGCCGCCCGATGAACCGCCGGGCACGCGGCTCGGGTCCCACGGGTTGCGCGGGGAGGGCTGAAAGGCGGACGACTCGTTGGACGAGCCAAAGGCATATTCGTCCAGGTTGACCTTGCCAAGCACAATCGCGCCGGCCGCCTCCAGCCGGGCCACGGGCGTGGCGGTGTACGGCGCGACGTAGTTCTCCAGCATTTTGCTGCCGGCCGTGGCGGGCGTGCCTTCCACGCAGAAGATGTCTTTGACGCTGAGCGGCACGCCGGCCAGCGGACCGGGCTGTTCGCCGCGGGCGATCTGCGCGTCGATGGCCCGCGCCCGCTCCAGGGCCTGTTCCCGCTGGAGCGAGATATAGGCGTGCACGGCGGTATCGTCGCCTGGCTGGGGCTGATAGTTGGCGGTGCTGGGCGCGCGGCCCTCCACCGCCTCGATGCGGCCCAAGGTGGCCTCGATGATGGCGACAGCCGAGGTTTCGCCGGCGGTCAGGCGGCGGACAAGCTCATGGGCGGGAAGGTCGGAAAGAGACATGTGTGGGGGTCTAGGTGTGTGAGGGTGTGGGCGTGGTGGAGTTATTTACTCCCATACGCCCAAACTCCCACACGCCCATACGTCATAATTGGGTGTGTTGAATATCCGGCACCACGAAATACCCCTCTTCGCCTTCTGGCGCCTGGCGCAAGATGCGGGCCGCCAGGACAGGGTCGACCAGGGCCTGATCAGCGCGCAGCGCTGAGCGGATTTCGGGCGGGAAGGGCACGCCGTGAGCGGCCGGGGGCACGTCGTCCGGAACGGCGATGCGCTCGAGGTCGGCAACGACTTTAAGCTGCCCGTTAAGCTGCCGGCGCAGGTATTCGCTTTCGCGCGGGTCAAGCTCCAGCGCGGCCAGAACCGACAGGCGGACAAAGAGATCGGGGCTAATTTCGTCGGGCACGCAGCCTCCTGTATCGTCAGGGCATTGTACCTGACGCGGGCCGGAGGCGTCAAAATGCCCCGGCGGCCGGTGGGAGCCGGGTACTAAAGGTTTGTATCCGGTTAGCTATTGTGGGTCAAAATGCTATAATCCGGGCGGTAACGTGGTCATGGAGGTCGTAATCGATGTCAATCGCCGAAGCGTCTGCCAGCGGGCCCAGCCTGACCTTGACCGCCGAGCACGAGATGATTCGCCAGACCGCGCGCAACTTCGCCCAGAATGAGATCGCGCCGGTGGCCGCCCGGCACGACGAAACGGGCGAATTTCCTTTTGAAACCATCAAGAAAATGGGGCAATTGGGGCTGATGGGGATCGAAGTGCCGGAGGCGTACGGGGGCGCCGGCCTGGACACCCTGGCCTATGTGCTGGCGATGGAAGAAATCAGCAAGGTCGATGCCGCCCACGGCACCATTATGTCGGTTAACAACTCGCTGGTGTGCTTTGCACTGAACCGTTTTGGCAGCGAGACGCAGAAACGCACTTACCTGACGGCGGTGGCCTCTGGGCAAAAGATTGGCGCTTACTCGCTCACGGAGCCGATGTCGGGTTCGGATGCGGGCAATATGCGCTCACGCGCGGTGCGCGACGGCAATGATTATGTTATCAACGGCCGCAAGTCATGGGTGACGTCGGCGCCGGTGGCGAATGTGGTCCTGCTGTTTACCGTGACCGCGCCCGAAAAAAAGCACAAGGGCATCAGCGCCTTTTTGATCGACACGGATCGGCCCGGTTTTGCGCGCGGCAAGACCGAGCCCAAGCTGGGCATTCGCGCCTCGGCCACCAGCGAGATTGTGTTCGACAACTATCGCTGCCCGGCTGAAAACCGATTGGGGGAAGAAGGCGAGGGCTTCAAAATCGCCATGACGGTGCTGGACGCCGGCCGGATTGGGATTGCGGCGCAGGGCCTGGGCATTGCCGAGGCGGCCTATGCGGCCAGCGTGGCCTACGCGCGCGAGCGCGAAGCTTTTGGCGAGAAGATCGGCGAGTTCCAGGGGATTCAGTTCAAGATTGCCGACATGAAGACGCGCATTGAGGCCTCGCGCCTGCTAATTTATGACGCGGCGCTGGCCAAGGAACGCAGCAAGACGACCGGCGAGCGCTACACCCTGCAGGCCTCCATGGCCAAGCTGTTCGCGTCCGAGACGGCCATGTTCTGCGCCCATGCCGCGGTGCAGATCCACGGCGGCATGGGCTATTCAAAAGAGCTGCCGATCGAGCGCTATTTCCGCGATGCGAAGATCACCGAGATTTACGAAGGCACCAGCGAGATACAGCGCATGGTGATTGCCCGGCAAGAGTTGGGGCTGCGGTAGGCCGCCTGGATGCTGAGCGCCGGGGCGACGGCGTGACGGGGAACAGCGCGCTGGCAGTTGTCCCGACAACAATGAGCCTAAGACAGGTGGCCGTGGCAGAGGGTGTTCGGGCGGCGATTGAGGCCCCGATGGTGGTTGTGCCCACCTACAACGAAGCCGAGAATATCGCGCGGCTGGTGCCGGAGCTGTTGGCGCTGCCAGTGGGGCTGCGCGTCATCGTGGTGGATGACGGCTCGCCGGATGGCACTGGCGCGCTGGCCGAGCAGCAGGCAGTCAACTTTCCCGGCCGGGTCGTCGTCCTGCACCGGCCGGGCAAATTGGGCCTGGGCACTGCCTACATGGCCGGCTTCCGCGCCGCCAGCGAGCTGGGGGCCGATTGTATTGTGACGATGGACGCGGATTTCTC
>JAYTFQ010000375.1:0-4657 GCA_043734225.1 Anaerolineales bacterium
ACTTATGTCGGCAAGGATACCGGAACTGAGCTCAGGTGGGCTCGTTTTCGATGATCACAATCTCTCGGGGTGGGCCTGAATTAGAGTATCACGGACAAAAAGTATGAGATAGGAAAGAAAGTCAGCTAGCAGCCTGTCGGAGAGACTACCCGGCACGTGAGTTGCCAAGGTGCTAAACTGCGCGCATGAGCCGAAAATTCACGACTGTTGACTACGAAACGACTCTCAATCTGACCGTCAGGCTGCGAGAGGCGCTGCCCGCCAATCACCTGGCGCGCTTTATTGTTGACGTGATTGCCCAACTGGACTTGAGCGCCCTGTATGCCCGGTATGCCCCGGTCGGCGGGGAACCCCTGGCGCCGGAAATATTGCTGGGGTTGTTGTTCTACGGCTACGCGACCGGGGTGTTTAGTTCGCGCAAGATCGAAAAGGCCACTCACGAGAGCCTGCCCTTTCGCTTCCTGGCGGGCGGGTTGCATCCCGACCACGACACGATTGCCAACTTTCGCAAGACATTCTTGGTGGAAATGCAGGAGTTGTTTGTTCAAATCCTGCTGTTGGCGCAGACGGCGGGAGTGCTGAAGTTGGGGAATATTAGTCTGGATGGCAGCAAGATCCACGCGGATGCCTCCAAGAGTCACGCGGTCAGCTACCAGCGCCTGATCGAACGGGAAACCCAACTGCGCGGCGAAGTGCACGAACTGTTGACGCTGGGGGAGCAAGCCGACCAAGGCGAGCGCCAGTTGCCCGAAGGGCTGAGCGTTCCGGATGAATTGGCCCTGCGCCAAGCGCGGTTGGAGAGCCTGGCGAAAGCGAAAGCGGTCTTGGAAGCCCGCGCCCAGGAACGCTATCAGGCCGAGCAGGCCGCTTACGAAGCCAAACAGCGTGAGCGGGAAGAGGTCGCGCGCAAAAGCAAACGCCGCCCGCGGGGCCGGAAACCTAAGCCGCCGCAACCGGGACCCCAGGCCAAGGATCAATACAACTTCACCGATCCAGAATCGCGCATGATGAAGAACAGCACCGATGATGGTTTTGATCAGCACTACAACGTCCAGGTTGCTGTCGATCAGGGCAGCTTGTTGATCGTCGCGTCGGCGCTCTCCAACCATCCCAACGACAAACGCGAAGCCGAGCCGACCCTGGCGGTAATTTCCCCAGACCTGGGGACGCCTGCCGCGGCCGCTTTGGACAACGGCTACTTCAGCCCGGCGACCATCCAAGCGTGTGAGCAGCGCGGCATTGAGCCCTACATTGCGACTGGCCGGGAGCCGCATCATCAGAGTTGGCAGACCTTCTTTGACGAACAGCCTGAACCCCCGGCCGCAGACGCCAGTCCGAAGGTCAAGATGGCTTACAAACTTCAGACCGAGATTGGTCAAGTGATTTATCGCTTGCGGAAATGCACGGTCGAGCCCGTCATCGGCATCATCAAAGAAGTCCTGGGCTTTCGGCAATTCTCCCTGCGTGGCCTGGTGGCTGCCGCGGGCGAATGGGGCTTGGTGTGCCTGATCTTCAATCTGAAGCGTCTGCATACCTTGATGGCCGACTGAGGGGCGGCTTCGACGCGCCTGCGGCCAGAAAATGTAGCCGACGAACCGTGGAAATGCGCCTGTTCGAACCATTCTTGTGTTAGATGAACGCCTCAAACCTGTACCGATGACCAATTCCAGCCCAATCAGACTCTTCTCTCCGACAGGCTGCTAGAACGATTAATAACCCTAAGGTTGTCATTGATCCGAACATGGCATTCAGCATCTTGCCGGTTATCATCCCTGATAGTTTCTGACGGTCCGGTCATTTGGGGGGTCGTTTATGGGAAACCGCTGACGAGCCGTGTCTAGATGTCGGGCAGGAAATCTAACAGGGGGCTTTTCCAAAGTCGCTGTTTCCCGACTTAGCGCTGCGGGGTGGCGGTTGATGCGATTGGCGGTGTTGGCCTCTCTTGGCTGGCCTGCGACCACCATCGGCCGGCCGGCCGTATTTTTGGGATGAGATTACTGTTTCAGAGTGTGTTGGCGGTGAGAGCAGCCGGCCGACTGGATCAGCTATCAACCTCCAGCGCCACGTCCACGGAAACCGCGCGAACCAGCGAATCGCCTACCGGCGAGCTGTGCTCCACTTGGTGGCACAGCCGGCTTATCCGTTCGGGGTTGGCGTCGGGTGCCTGCAGCCGCGCTGTGAGGCGAATCGTCCGGTAACCCGATCCCGGCGCGTCCTCCACCCCCAGGTAAGCCGCAATGTTGAAGCCGCCTTCCGCCTCCACCGATACCTGTTCGAGCGGCACGCCCAGCAGCGCCGCGTGCAACGCAATGACCTCAATTTCGCAGGCGGCCACGGCCGCCAGCAAACTCTGCATGGCGTCTGGCTCGCCGTTACCACCCATGTACGTGATGAGGCCGTCCATCTCCACGCGGGCCCGCGTGCCACCCACCCAATGGGCGGTCAGCCGTGCGTTTTGGTTGAACGCCGCCGGGTCGCGTCGAGCCTGTTCTTGCTCTTGCCGCTTCGCGGCGACGTCAATGCCGTTCACTTGGCGGTCGTTCACGCTCGTGGCCATGGCTGCCCCTTAGAAATCCATTGTGTTGACGCCACCCGCCGCCAGGTGTTGGACCACGAAGGCGGCGGTGACGATGCGGGCGCCCTCGGTCAAATCGGCCTCCGTGATGCCGCGCGGCTTGGTGCAAGTGCCGCAGGCCCAAATCTGGCCGCCACTGTTCACGAACTGCTGCATGACGTCCTTGAGCACCGGAAAGCCGTCCTTGTGCACGCCGTCGGCGGCGCCGCGCTTGGCCAGCCAGACGCCCTCGATGGTCAGCAGGACCACCGCCTCCTGGTCGGCCGAGGCGGCCACGTTTCCGACGATGAAAGACAGCGTGGCCCGCTCGGGGTCATCGGATGCGTGCGTACAGTTGATCAGGAATTTAGACATGGCTCCATCTCCTTTGAGTTACATACTCGGTTTTTTCTGCACGAAGAAGCGCAGCAGGTTGGGCGGCTCCTCCATGATCGCCAGTAGGGGATTACCAGTCAGTTGACTCCAGGCTTCGATATCCAGCCGGGCCGTCGGATCATTTACGCGCACCTCCAGCACTTGTCCTGCTGCCATCTCTCGCAGCCGGGCCCTGATGGCCGGAGTCAACAGCGCGCAGCTCGCGCCGGCGCTCTGATCTATATCCAGCATTTCGAGCAAACTATCAGCCTGGGGCAGGGCGGCTGAGTTGTTGTTGTGATGGGTTACAGAATCCATCTCAGACTCCGGTCGTAATTGGCTTGGGTGGGTGTCGATCTGGCCGCAAGGCGTGATACGACAATACGCGTGCTGGCCGCCGGCAGCATGCGCCGAAATACCGTATTGCTGGATCAGTTATGCCGTATTAAGGGAGAAGCGCCGCGACACTACGCACGGCGCCGGGGTTAGTTCAACAGGCCAAGCTCCAAGGCCCTGCCAACCGCCTCGGTGCGCGAGCGGGCGTCGAGCTTAGCCAGCAGATTGCGGACGTGCATGTCCACCGTGCGCGGGCTCAAGAACAGCGCGCGGGCGATTTCGCGATTGGTCAGGCCTAGCCGGATCTGGCGCAGCACTTCCAGTTCGCGCGTACTGAGCCCCGCATGCGTGAGCTGGGCGGCGGCCCGGCGGCCCACGCGCCGCTCGACGGCCTCGCCCAGGGCCGCCAGCGCCTGCGCGGCCTGCCGGGCCAGCGGCTGGGCCCGCAGCTTGCGGGCGGTGTGATAAGCGCTCACCAGCTGCTCAACAGCCGCTTCCCGCTCGCCGGCAGCCGCCAACGCCACGCCGGCCCGCAGTAGCGTATGCGCCCGGTCATAAGGCAATTCCAGTCCGCCCAGGGCGTCAAGGGCCTGGGCGAACTGGCCGGCGGCCAATGGCGCGCGGCCCTCACGCAGCGCGACTTCGCCGAGCGCATGGGCCAGCGCCGAGAGCGCCTCGGGCTGGCCGGTGGCGGAGGCCATCGTCGCCAGGGCATCGGCGCAGGCATGAATCTCCGGTCGGGCGTTCATCTGGGCGAAGTGGGTGGCCGCCCAGCGCAGCGGCGCCACAGCATAGTGGCGGTCTTCGACCTGCTGCCAGCGCGCCAGCAGCTCGCGCAAGCGGGCTAACGCGGCTTGGTCGTCGCCGTGGGCCTCGTCCGCCAGGGCCAGACCCCATAGGGCCAGAAGTTCGCAGGCCGCCAGTTCGATCGAGCGACTGTCCGCCAACCCCTTGAGCAGTTGCGGCCGTGCGGAGCCGCCCCACTTGCCGCCGCGCAGAGCCGCAACCAGGCCCAGCACGGAATGTCCCACGGCAACGGCGTGCGGCCCGCTGGCGGGCGACGCCAGCACCTCCTGGCAGATGCTGGTCGCGCGCTCCCATTCGCCTGTTTGCCGCAGGACCACCGCCAGACACGCCAGACACCCCTGGCCGACCGCCGGCGACGCATTCGCCTGGCAGAAGTCGAAGCCGGTCAGGTACATGTCCTTGGCAGCGGGGTAGTCCCCAGCGTGCGCGAGCGAGTCGGCCAACCGTTGATAGACTTCGGCGGCGGGTCCGACGAGGTTGTGCTCAAGGGCCAGCGCCAGCCCGGCCCGGGCCAGCGTCAGACCCGCCTCCGCCTCGCCCATGCGCGCGCACGTTGCCTTCGAGCCCCAGGATGCGCGCGCTCAA
>JAYTFQ010000376.1:0-3688 GCA_043734225.1 Anaerolineales bacterium
CAGGCCTCTCGGTTGCAAAATCCGAGAGGCCTGGATCTGACGGACAGTGGGCTGCCCGCTCAACAGCATGCGTTCGCGGCCACGGCCTAGTTTTTTAAGCCCAATCCTCCGGCGCACTGCGACTTGTGCAGCTTCATCTGGTATAGATTGCTGCTGCTCATGCGGATGCCAATGGTGTCTTGGTTCGACACCTGCTGCCTCAAACCGCTAGCCGCCAGATTGCCATAGACATCTGTATAGAACGTGCTCGGCCCGGTCTTGTTGTACCAGAAGATTGGCCCGGCGTACGACTCGCGGTCGCAGCCATAATACGCGGGGCGGATTTTGGGGAAGACGGCCGCCGAATAGATCAGCGGCCGCTGGCCGGGCAGGCTGTTTTGATCCAAGACCGTGATTGGATCAAACACCGCCGCCGAGGCGTTGATGGTTGCGCGCCCGCCGGCATTAAAGGTCATGGCCCAAATCTCATACAGGCTTGTGATCGGACAGCCCAGCGTGGCCACCACTGTTCGGCCCTGGCGCGGGTTGGCGCAGATCGACCCCACGCTGCCGGTGTCGGCCATGCCTTGCACATGAACGTAGTGCCCATCCGGCGCCACCAGGTCGAACATCATTGAGTGAAGCCGGCTGTCAAACCGCTTGGGGCCGCCGGTGCCCTGGTGGAAGACAAGGCGCGTCGAGTTCCGGGCAATGCCGCCTTCGTTGTTCATGGCGCCCTGGTTGATCACGAAGACCTTGAAACCCTCGTGCGGCTCAATGTCGTTCACCTGCGCGCCAATATAGCCAAAGGGCGGCAGGCTGGCATTGGCCTTGGATGTGCTGGGATCATCGCCGTGCTCGTGAGCGAAACTGCAGGTGCCCAGACTGGGATTGTTGGGGTCAAGCGGCACCACTTGTGGGTGCCAGGTGCGATATACATTGCCATCGGGTCCAGTCAGCACATAGCGGTCATGCACTGCCTCCGGGCAGGTGCCCAAGATGGCCGCATCAATTGGCGCGAGCGCCGTGGTCGCCGCGGGCGCGGCTGACCGCAATGCTTGCGCCGGCTGAGAGTCGGCTGCCTGGTGCGCGAAAATCGGCTGCGCGTTCGCGGCCAGCAAAATGCTGATGGATGCGATGGCGGCCCAGGTCGTTAACAACAATACACTTTTCGTTCTCATCAATCCTCCGGTACTTCTAATTGACCTTCAACCGTCGACTCTTCGGTCGCTCTGGCGGCTTGCCAGATGACAGGCGAGAACGAATGGCCTGGGCCCAGGATCTCGGATTGCCTGTTGCGGCGCGCACCCACGCTGCCTCCGCGGCCGGTCAACTCAAGTTGGCGTGGCAGCGTGGTCGAATTTTGGCACCGTACGCGAGCGCAAAGGCATGCCTGTCCGGCATGGCTTGCTGCTCGGCGGATGGGTCTTGCTATCGCCGTTGGTTGACGAAACGACGTATGCTAGATTGTGTACCGTAGATCAGGCAGGCACCAGCGTAACCGCCGGGGTACAAAAGAGATATAGGAGATTGGTTTAGAAAAATGAAGAGCAGATTAATTAAGCCACGAAATGCGCCAGATTTATGAACTGGCCGTGCTTTATAACCTGAATCAAATTAAATTACGACATAATTCAAGTTGGCTTGGGCAAACGGGGTAGGAACTCTCCGGGTGGGATCGGTCTCGCAGCGGGCTTACGCGGTGGGCGGATGAAGGTGTCGCGACGACAGAAAGGCACTGTCCGCGTAGCACCAGATCCAGGCTTCCTGCGCCGCCACGGACCGGATCAGCACGTGCCCGGTGGCTTCGCAATGCTTCTTCACGTGCTTGTTCACCGATAGATCGCAGCAGCCCACAAAGCCGCACTCCAGGCACATGCGCAGCGCTGGCCATTCGTCGCCGCTGGCCAGGCATTGCTCGCACACGCGCGCGGCCGGCTCGGTCACGCGGATGCGGTCCAAATGGCTGCACGGCTTCTCCGCCAGCTGCAAATTGTTGAAAATCAGCCGCCGGATGATCTCTGGAAAGGCGCCATAAGGATTGGGCTTGAGGTGCGCCTCCTCCGGCTTGGGCACCAGCCGCAGCTCGCGCAGCATGGGCACCAGCGCCGGCTGTTCCCAGCGCAGCGCCAATCGCCCGCCGTCCGCGCGCGCAACGACGGTGGCGCTCATGGTGTGCCGGGCGTTGTCGCCGGGCACGTCCCACAAGCTGCCGCTGAACGTGCCGGCCACCGTCATCGGCCCGCGCGCCTCGCCCCCGGCCTCCGCCAGCGGCCCCAGCGTCACGCTCAGGTCTGGGCTGGCCGCGCGCAGCGCCTGCACGATCTCGCCCAGGGCCTGCGGGGCGTTGGGCTCGCCCGGCTGCGCCGCATAGCTGAAATACTCCGGCAGCAGCAGTTGCTTTAAGGCGTCCAGATCGCCCTGGTTGATAGCGGCCACCAGAGCTTCGAGGGAGGCGGTTAGCGTTGGCATGCGCGTTGTCCTTTTCTGGTTTAGCTCTTGCCCCACAGCACGGCCATGTTCCCTAAAGCGCCCCACGAGGCCAGAAACTGCGCCCTGGAGCGGGTGTAGGCCGTGCCGCCGTCCAGGATGGTGACCGTGTCGTTGGCGTAGCCGATGACCATGACGGTGTGCTCATACGCCGCCACCGTGGTGGTGTGGCCGTCCGAGGCGGCGGTGTAGGCCACCCCACTGCCATACGCCACCTGGCTCACCACCCAGGTCATCACCGGCCGGCCGGCGTCGATCTCGGCCTGGATGTCGTCCCAGCTCAACCCGCGCGCGCCGCGCGCGTTCACCCCATAAGCGCGCAGCAGCGCTGCCACCGGCCCGGCGTGCACGCCATAATCGCCCGGCGGCAGTTGCCCCAGCGGCCCGTTGGCGCTGCCCACAAAGCCCACATCCGGGTCGTCACTGGTGGGCAGCTTGCCCAGGAAGTCCAGCTCGCCAATGCTCACGCCGAAGAACCCCGCCCAATCCACCGCCGAGCGCGACTCGCAGTCCAGCGGCAGCGCCTGGCCTTGCCCGGCCACGCTCAGCAGCTTGCCCTCGGGCGCGTCCGAGGGCGCGTTGGCGCCAGGGATGCGCAGCACTTGCCCATAATAGATGTAGTTGGGGTTGCTGATGCCATTGGCCGTCAACAACTGGCCGACGCTCACCCCAAAGCGCTGCGCGATCAGCCACAGCGTGTCGCCGGGCTGGATCAGATAGGAGCTCTGTTGGACCGCCGGCACCGGGTTTGGCGTCGGGTCAGGCGCGGGGGCGGTTGGCTGGGGAGTTGGGTCCGGCGGCGGGGCGGGGGGCGTGGCCGCGCCGCTGCCGGCCACCGGGATGATCAGGCTCTCACCCACATAGATATTGGTTGAGGCCAGGCCGTTGGCCTGCATGATGGCTTCCCAACCGATGCCATACGCCAGCCCGATGCGAAACAGGTTCTCGCCCGGCTGCACAATGTGCACGATGCCATCGGCCAGCGCCGGCCCGGCCGCCGGCCGCGCCGGCGCAAGCGCCAGCCCAGCCGCCAGGCTGAACCCGATCAGAATTTTGGCAAACCAACGCATTGCTGTCTCCTCAGTAGCGACATTATGAGTCCGGCCGAGTCTCTCGTCAAACCGGCCGGCGCTGTGGGCTCCGGGTGCATGATTTGCGCCAGGGCTGGTGTTCATCGATTCTGGAAAATGTGTGCCGCGGGGCGGGGGTTGATATAAAC
>JAYTFQ010000377.1:0-11055 GCA_043734225.1 Anaerolineales bacterium
GCGAAACTGCCACTGATGGGTCAGCTCGTGCATCAGCCAGGCCATGTCGCGCAGGTTGCCGGCCGCCAGCGAGGCGGCGGCCGTGTCCAAAGCGACCGGAAAGTACGATGTTTGCCCGACGGTGACCGCGTTATGGTCGTCCGGCGGACGGACGCGCTTTTGCAGGGCGGCGCCCATGCGATCCACCAGATCCGGCCAACCGGCGTTTTCGGAGACAAAGGCGCGGCCATAATCCAGGCCAGACGCGAAGACCAGGCGCGCTTCGCCAACTTCGGAGACGGATAGGGGACGGACGGGCATGAGCGGCAATCCTAGCACAATGCCGGCTGGAAGCAACCGTGGCGGGCATTTGTGCGTATCTATCATTGCGCGAAAGAAGGGCGCGCATGACCTATGAGCACACAGACACCGGAAAGTGATCTTTCAGCCGAATTGCGCGAGTTGGGGAAAAATTTGAAACAGGCGGCCAGAACGGCATGGGAGAGCGAAGAAAGCCGGCGGTTCCAGCAAGAGCTGAAGGACGGTTTGGCCGCCCTGGAAGCCGGGCTGCGAGAAACGGCCAGCGAGATGTCGAGCGCGGAGACCAAGCAGCGATTGCGCGCGGAGGCGCACGAGCTGCGCGAGAAAGTGCGCAGCGGCGAGGCGGAGACGCAATTGCGAGCCAACCTGCTGGCTGCGCTGCGCGCGGTGAACGCCGAGATTAAGATGGCGACGCCGCCGGACAGCGGCCCGAACGACAAAGCCTGAGGCGTTCGACTGGCGCCCCCAGCGCAAGGCCAGGCGGACCACCCCGTCCCATAGCCAAGCGGGCAGCAGGCGCCGCGCGGCAACGATCAGCCTGGTGGAACAGCCGGTGATTGCGACGGTCTTTGGCGCCATCGCCGCCTGAGACGCCAAACGCACCCGGCCGCCAGCAGCAAACTGGTGGCCAGGCTCACCAACAGGCCGATTTTCCACAGGATGGGATCAAAGCGCAGGCTGACAGTATGATGGCCGGCCGTGGGCACGTAGACGGCGCGGAAGGCCAGGTCCGCCTGGTAAATGGGCACCTCGACGCCATCGACCCAGGCGCGCCAGCCGGGGTACCAAACCTCGCTGAACACCAGATAGGCCGGCGCGGGGGTTTGGACCACGACCGCGGCGTGCTCGGGGGCGCTGTCGGTGTAAAACAAATTGCGCTGGCCGGCCACCGCGGCGCCCGAGCCATCCAGCACGGCGGGGGCGGATGCCAGGCCGGACAAGTCGAGCACGACGGCGCTGGCCGGGTCGTACCCAGGCGCGTGCAGGGCGCCAAAGGCCTGCGCGCCGCCGCTGACCGACTGTGAGCGGTAGACCAGATGGATGCGCGGCTGGGCGTTGGTGTTGAGATACACATCCAGCGCAGGATCGGCGTCGAAGACGGGCACCAGGCTGCTGTCGCCGGGCGGCTGGCCCTTGTCGGCCAGGACGAATTGCGCGTTGAGGAAATTGTAGAGCGGCGTGCCGCGCGATCCCACGCCGCCGGCATAGGTCTGGTAGGCGGCCAGGGCGAGCGGGTTGGAGATGCCGCCAATATCTTCCAGGCCCAGGCGGGCGGCGGCGTCCGGCGGCCAGGCTGAGGCAGCATTGTCGATGCGGAGTGGGCCGGGCTGCGCCCGCAGAAAAGCCAGCACAGCGGGATGGTTGTAAGCGAGGGTGGGATTGTGCGGCTCGACTTCCACCCCAGCGCCCTGCCCGATCAGGTCCAGGGCCAGGAGCAGCAGCAGACCGGCCGGCGCCACACGCGCCGGGACAAACAGGCACAGCGCCAGGCCGGCCAACAACAGGCCGCCGGCGACCCCCAGGCCAAGAAACAACGACCCTGTATGCGAGTCATGGCCGGGCACGCTTCCAAAGGCGACCAGGGCCACCGCCGCGCCGCCGGCCAGCAGAAGCAGGGCCGATAGGATCACCCGAGGCCGGTTCAAATCCGGCAATCGGCTGAGCCCAAAACCGGCCAGGGCGGCCAGTCCAAAATCGGTCAATAAGATAAAGCGGGCCGGCACGCGCAGTTGGGCAAAGCCGGGCACCAGGCGATAGAGCCAGTAGTGCAAGGGCGTGTTTTGGCCCAGAGCGACCAGCAGGCCGAAGCCGGCCAGCGCGGCCAGGAACAGGGGCAGCCGGCCGCGGGCGCGCCAGGGGGCCAGGGCCGCCAGGAAAAGGGTCAGCACCCCCGCATAGCCCAACTCGACGCGCGGCCACGGCCCCCAAAAGACCGCTGCGCCGCGGCCAAACACGAGCGGCGAGAACAGCCCGGCCAGGCCGGCCCAGGGCAGTGAATAGTCGGCAGCGGCCGCGTAGTCGAGCCGGGCGCGGCCGGTGTAGGCCGCCATCTGCGCGGCGGGGAGGGTGGCCAGGGCGCTGAGCCCCAGCGCGACCAGCACCAGCACGGCCAGGCCGGCCAGCGGGGCCGCGGCCTGGCGCAGCCGCCCGGCCAGGGGACCCGGTGTTTCGGCCAGGCGCCAGCCAGCATGCCAGAGGGCATACAGGCCCAGCGCACCCGACACGATGAGTGTCATCTGGGCGTGGCCGGCCAGCGCCGCCACGCCCAGGACGACGCCAGCGACTGCCGCCCAACCCAACGAACGGCGATTGAACGATAGATACAGCACGCCAAACGCCCAGGGCAGCCAGGCGGAGACCGCGACAATGTTGAGGTTGCCGATATGCGTGACGAAGACGTCCGAGAACATGAAGACCAGCGCGGCGAACAGCGGCGGGACCAGCCGGCGGCCCCAACCTGGCGCGGGCGGCAGCGCCAGGCGCAGAAGCAGATACATGCCGGCGCCGGCCAGCCAGACGTGCAGCACCACCAGCCATTCCAGCGCGGCATAGGGCAGCGCCGGCCAGAGCAGGAAAACGACTAGATTGAGGGGGTAGAACAGGCCGGACTGGTTATCGGCGGTCAGGGGAGCGCCAGAATACAGGGCCGGGTTCCAGAGCGGCAGTCGGCCGGCGTGCAGCGCCTGCGCGGCATAGGAATAGGTTGGCCAGAGAAAGGAAACGAGGTCGCCACCGCCGCTGGGTATCCAGGCCTGGCCGAGGCTGAGGGGCCAAAAAAAGATCAGCGCCAGCAGCGCCAGGCCGGCGAGGGCCAGACCGTCCGGGGCCCAGGGTTGCCAGCGGCGCAGCACGGCTCAGGCCGGACGGTGGCCGGCTTCGGCCGAGGGTGCCGCCTGCAAAATTTGCACGGCATGCGGCAGGGCCGGCGCGAGGGTGGCCAGGTTTTCACGCACGGCCTTGGGGCTGCCCGGCAAGTTGATGATGAGGGTGTGGCCGCGAATGCCGCACACGGCGCGCGAGAGCATGGCGTGCGGCGTGACCAGCAGCGAGGCGGCGCGCATGGCCTCGGCCAGGCCGGGCGCCTCGCGCTCGATGACGGCGCGGGTGGCCTCGGGCGTCACGTCGCGTGGGGCGAAGCCGGTGCCGCCGGTGGTGAAGAGCAGGTCCAACTGGCCCTGGTCGCACCAGGCGGCCAGGGTGTCGCGAATGGTGGGCAGATCATCCGGGATCACGGCGGCGGCGGCCACCTCGGCCGCGAGATGTCCTTCGGCGAACTCGCGAATGGCAGGGCCGGAGTCGTCGGCGCGCTCGCCGCGAGAGGATCGGTCGGAGATGGTGAGGATGCCGATGCGCATAGCTGTGTGCCTATCAATAGTCCGGCGCGTGACGGGGCGGCAAGTGCCGCTCAAAGCTGCGCTGGCTGGTCCAGCGATAAATGCCGTAGCGCGTCAGATAGAAACGGTCGGCCATCGTATGGTCGAGCCGATACGGGCTGGTGCCGAGCGCCAGACCGAAGCCGACTGCCTGCACCAGGCGCGTGACCGTGGGGGAGGTATGGCCATAGGGATAGGCGAACACCTGCACTGGGTGCCCCAGGTGCGCCTCCAGCACCGCCTGGGAGTCTCTGATTTCAGTATCCGCCAGCGGCGCGGGCAGGAAGGGCAAGTACGGGTGCGAGACGGTGTGCGCCCCAAAGAACATGCCGGCCTGCTGCATGGTCGCAATCTCGTCCCAGGTGAGACGGCCGGGCCTGCCCACCCAGCCGGTCACAATAAAAAAGGTGGCCGTGAGATGATACTTTTCCAGAAGCGGCAAGGCCAGCGAATAGTTATCCTGGTTGCTATCGTCAAAGGTGATCGCCACCGGATGCCGGGGCAAGGGCGCGCCGCCCTGCAGGGCCGCCAGCACCTGGTCCAGGCTGACAGGACTGAAGCCGTCCTCGGCCAGGTAGGCCATCTGGGCCTCGAAGGCCGAGACTGACACAAAGTATGGAAAATCGGTCGGCGGCCCAAAGGGCTGGCCGATGTGATGATACATCAGCACCGGCACGGACACCGTTGGCCCGACAGGGGGCGGCGCGACGCGCGGCGACGAACCGGCCAGGGCGGGGCCAGAGATGGCCCGCAGACACAGCGCCCCAGCCAGACTGGCGGCCATCAGCCAACGAGTCAGTAAGGCGCGTAACATCGGCAGATCAAGCCCCGAACTCTTTGCCCATGGGCAGAACGTCCATCAGCGCCCAGCCGCGCCGCGCATAGAATTGGGTCACTTCGGCGTTTTCGGGAGCGACCAGCAGATAGGCTTTGCGGCAGCCACGCGCCACCAGGCGCGCTTCCACTTCGTCCATCAGCACCGAGCCGATGCCCTGGCCGCGCCAGCCGGCGTCCACCGCCAGATGGTACACCATACCGCGCCGGCCATCGAAACCGCCCAGCACAGAGCCAATGAGCTTGCCGTCCACCTCAGCGATCGGGAACAGGTCTGGGTCGCGCTGGAGTTTGCGCGCCAACTCGGCCGGGCCATCGGAGGGGCCGACGTGGATGCCGGGCCCGGCCGCGCGCCACAGTGCCAGCACAGCCTGGTAATCGCGCTCGAATTCAAACTGACGCAGTTGCATGAGAGGCGGACCTGACCGTCCCAAGGCAGCTTGGGACGGTCAGGTTCATTTCGGGTTATTCGGTGGCGGGCGGGTTGCGCCGGGACCGCGGCCGGCTGGGAGCGGCGGGAGCCTTGGTCTTGGTTGTCTTGCGCGCCGCGCTCGCGGCGGGGGCCTTAGTCTTGGCGGCTGTTTTTTTGGTGGACCGGCCACCGCGCGAGCCGCGGCGGGTGGGACGTTTGGCCGGGCCTTCGGCGGCGGGTTCCGCCTCGCCAGCTTCGTCGGCTTCGTCGACCTCGGTGGCACCGGCATCGTCAGCGGCGTCAGCGGTGCCGGCGTCGTCCGAGGCGCCGGGCAGTTCCAGCTCGGTGACGGGCGCCTCAGCGGCCGCCGCCATTTCGGACACCGCCGCCTGCTCCTGGGCCACGAGCTGCGCCACAGCGGAGGCTGGTTGGGCGCTGAGCTCGGCCGGGGCCGCGAACTGCGACGGTTCGCCAGCCGGCAGTTCGCTGACTGGGGCCACGGGCTCGGCGGCCGCGGCCTGGGTTTCGGGCGAGCGCCGATCTTCGGCCTCCACTAGACGCCGCCAGGCGCCGTGGATGCCATCTTCGGTCACGCCGTAATACACGCGCATCTCGCCGTCGCCGCGCTGCACCAGGTCAAAGCGGGTGGTGCCGCCCTTGTGGGTCTTGCGCCACAAACCCACGTCGCCTTGCCAGGAGACATGCTCCGGATTGAGCGCGCCCGACTCTTTGGCGCTTATGGCATAGTGCCACAGCTTGCGCGCCGAGCTGCGGGTGACGTTCTTGACCACGCTGCCATTGCGCAGGTCGCGCATGGTGTGATAGCGCGAGCCGTCGCGCTCGTCGGTGGCAACAATCTCCACCCCGGTGCGCGGAGCGCTGACGCCGGCAGAAGAAATCGCCGGCGGCGCGACAGGAGCCACGGCCGCCACCGGGCTGGCGACGGGCGCGGGGGCCGATTCAGAGCTGGCGGTGTCGGCGGCGGGCACGGCGGCCTTGGCTTCAGCCACCGGCTGAGCGCCGATCAGGCCGCGGCCGCGCAACACCAACTGCACAATCTCGTCACGCACGGCCATGGTGCTCTCGGCCTCTTCGCGGACGAAGATCTTGTTGTCGTCGATGGCGTAGGGGGCATCTTTGCCGCGCGGCACCAGGATGCGGATGATCTTTTTGCCGCGCGTGATCAGGGTGTCGACGGTGCAGGCCAATTGCGGGGTCAACTGGCGGGTGATGGTGGTTTGCAGCTCTTTGACCGCGCGCTCCGGCTCGGGCACGCCCACCGGCAATTGGCGGGGATCGGGGCTGACCCCGACGTAGATGGTGCCGCCGTTGGTATTGGCCATGGCGCAGACATCTTCCATGACGTCATGCAGCCGGCCGCCCTTTTGGGTCATGGCATCGTGGAAGGCCTGCACGATGTTCGGACCTTCTTCGCGGGCCTGCTGCACGTAGTCGAACTCGGCCTGCACGACGCCGTGGGCCACGTGCGGCCGGACGCGGGCAAAGTCGCTGCCGCGGAACATCTCGGCCAGGGCTTCGAAGCTGGCATCGGGCAGCATCAGGTCAGTGGCGCGGTCGCCTATGCCCAAGTTCTTGATATTGTTCGGGTCGCGGGCCAGCCGGTGGGCGTCGGAGCCGGTGATGCAGTGCATGCGGCGCGGGTACTCCGGCTTGGAGCCGCTGAAGAAGGCGGCGGTGGTGCGGCGGCCTTTCTGGTCCAGGTCGGTCACCTCCAGCGCGCACAGGTTCGGGTCCTGGGTGAAGGCGATCTTGGTCTGGCCGCCAAAACCAAACCCGCGCATGGCCACGCCATTGGTGGAGTTGGCATGCGCGGCAATGGCCAGGCCGCCGGCTTCCGAAATCAGGCGGTAGGCGGTCAGCACGTCGGTGGTGGGGCCGACGGTGACCGAGCCGGCGTCCAACTGATCCTTGGGCACGTTGAGCGAGAGCAGCAGGTGCTCCAGCTCGCGGACCGAGGTTTCGGGCCGGAAGATGCCCAGGATGTGGAAGCCGAAAGTGGCGGTGAACTCGAACCCGGGCAGAAGCAGGACCTTGTCCAGCAGGCGCCGGTATTCGTTGAGCCGCTCGCTTTCCTCGGCCTGCAGGCGGTGCAGGCGCTCCAGCAGCTCCAGCTCGGCGATTTCGTCGCGCAGCCGGCGGATGCCGCCGACCGTGTTGTGGTCGGCAAAGGCGATGATGTCGAGCCCGCGCGCTTCGGCGGTGTGCAGAACATCCAGATAGGTGGCTTTCGGCTCCTGGTAATCGCTGGAAGCCGGCGTATGTAAATGCAGATCCATCGCGCGCCAGCCCAGGGTGGGGGCGCGGTGGGATTGGTTGTTTGAGTTACGTCTCACAAAATGACTTTCTGTAGTGTGCTAGAGAGTTCGTCGGGGGGATAGGGTTTGAGGATGAAGGCATTGGCGCCGAGCAGGCGGCATTCGTACTCCATGTCCATCCCCGAGGACATGATGACGGGCAGTTTGGCCAAAATGGGGTGATGGCGGATCTGCTTGAGCAGGTCCATGCCGTCGGCGTCGGCGATGTGGACGTCCATCAGCACGGCGTCGGGCTTTTCAGCCAGGGCGGTGGGCAGCACCATTTCCGCATGCGGCGCCAGCACCACGGTAAAGCCGTCCAGCTCTAATAACGTTTTCAGCAGCGAATTCATGGTCCGATCGTCATCCACGATCATGACTTTTTTAGGCAAGGCACAATCCCCTATGCGCGCGCGGCGGTCTTGGAAGACTTGCGGCGGGCGGACGGTGTGGCGCGCGGCGCGCGGCGGGCGGGCGGGCGGCGCGCCCCGTTGGCGCGCGGCTTTTCGAGCGCGATATCCAGCACTTGCTCAATGCGGTCAACCCGCACGAATTTCAAGTCGCGGCGCACTTCTTCGGGCACATCATCGATATCGTTTTCATTGCGCCGAGGAAAGATGATAGTCGTGAGTCCGGCCCGGTGAGCGGCCAGCACCTTTTCCTTCAGGCCGCCAATCGGCAGCACCTGCCCAAGGAGCGTGATTTCGCCGGTCATGCCGACCTCCGGGTGCACCGGCCGGCCGGTGACCAGCGAGGCCAGCGCGGTGGCCATGGTGATGCCGGCGCTGGGGCCGTCCTTGGGGGTGGCCCCGGCCGGCACATGCAGGTGAATGTCGTGGCGGGCGAAGTAATCGTCCTTCACCCCCAGCGATTTGGCATTGGCGCGCACATATGACAGCGCGGCGCGCGCCGATTCCTGCATCACTTCACCCAACTGGCCAGTGATCTGGAAACCGTGGCCGCCGGGCATGGCCGTCGCTTCAATAAACAAGATGTCGCCGCCGGCAGGGGTGTAGGCCAAAGCGGTAGCCACGCCCGCCACTGCAGTGCGCTCGGCCACTTCCTCGGTGTAGAAATACTGCGGCTTGCCCAGCAACTCCACCACCTGCGGGCGGTCGACCACCACCGCCCCGCCCTGCCCCTCGGCGATGCGCGTGACCACCTTGCGGCAAACAGCGCCGATCTGGCGTTCCAGGCTGCGCACCCCGGCTTCGCGCGTGTAGTTGCGGATAATGGCCCGCAGCGCGTCGTCAGTGAAAGTGACTTCCCCGGGCCGCAGGCCGTTTTCCTTAATCTGGCGCGGGATGAGGTAGCTGGTGACGATGCGCAGCTTTTCGCCCTCGGTGTAGCCGGAGAGCGGGAGGATTTCCATGCGGTCGAGAAGCGGGCCAGGAACCGGCTCCAACTGGTTGGCGGTGGTTATGAACATTACCTGCGAAAGGTCGAAGGGCACATCCAGGTAGTGATCGCGGAACTCGTCGTTCTGTTCCGGATCGAGCACTTCCAGCAGGGCCGAGGCCGGGTCGCCGCGGAAATCCATGCCGAGCTTATCGACTTCGTCGAGCATGAAGACCGGGTTCTTGCTTTCGGCGCGGCGCAGCGCCTGCATGATGCGGCCGGGCAACGCGCCGATGTAGGTGCGGCGGTGTCCGCGAATTTCGGCTTCATCGCGCACGCCGCCCAGCGACATGTGCACGAACTTGCGGCCCAGTGCCCGGGCGATGGATTGCCCTAGCGATGTTTTGCCCACGCCCGGCGGCCCCACGAAGCACAGGATGGCGCCTTCGCGCTCGCTGCGGATGTAGTCGATCACGGGGGCGGCGGCCGGAGCCGGCTGATCGCGGCGCTCGGCGCGCAGCTTGCGCACCGCCAGGTATTCCAGGATGCGCTCTTTGACGTCCTTGAGGCCATAATGGTCCTCGTCCAGCACCTGGCGCGCGTGCTTGACGTCAAGGTTGTCAGCGGTGAGTTTGTTCCAGGGCAGATTGAGCAGCCAGTCGAGGTAGGTGCGAATGACGCCGTATTCGGCGGCCTGTGGCGGCAGTTTGGCCAGCCGGCCCAACTCACGGGTGGCTTCGCGGCGAGCCTCGTCCGGCATGCCGGCCTGCTCAATCTGCTGGCGCAGGCCCTCGATTTCGACAGTTTGCTCATCGCCTTCGCCCAGCTCGCGCTGGATGGCTTTCATCTGCTCGCGCAGGAAGTAGTCGCGCTGGACCTTCTCCATCTCGGATTGGGCCTCGGTTTGTATCTTGTGGCCCAGCTCCAGAACTTCAACCTCCTTATTCAGCAACACCAAAAGCCGGCGCATCTTCTCGATGACGGAATCGAGCTCGAGCAGGTTCTGCCCGTCGGCCAGGTCCATGCGCTGGTAGGTGGCCACGGTGTAGACGAACTGGCGCGGGTCTTCGACGCTGAGGGCGGCGCTCAACAGCTCGGCCGGCATGGCCGGCACCAGCTCGCCCAGGCGTTGAAACTGGGTGCTGAGGTTGCGCATCAGCGCTTCAACTTCGAGGGTGGTCTCGGTCGTCTCGGGCGTCAGCTCGATGCGGGCGCGCAGGTAGGGCTCGGTTTCAACAAACTCGGTGATGCGAAAACGCGCCAGACCCTGCACCAGCAGGCGAATGGTGCCATCCGGGGCGCGGAACAGGCGATGCACGATGGCGGCTGTGCCCACCCGATACAGGTCATCGGCGCCAGGCGTTTCCAGCTCGGCATTGCGCGAGGTGACCAGACCGATAATGCGCTGGCCGGAGGCGGCGTCGTCGACCAGCTTGACCGAGCGCAACTGGCCGACCGTGAGGGGCACAGCGGTGAGGGGGTAGACCACCAACCCGCGCAGGGGCAGGATGGCGAGAGTATCCGGGATGTTGGGCAGTGGCTCGGAAGGCGTTTCGCCGTTAGCGGGCGCGGGCTGGCTGACCGTGTTGACGTCTATGGCTTGCTGCTGTCGTTCGGGCAAAGGCAGGGAAGTTTCCTCAAGCTGCGGAAAAATGGCAGCCGTGTCAATGTCCGTCCACTTGGAGGCCGTCATTCTTGAACATCGATCTGGCGCGGTTTGCGTTTGGGCAGGACAATTCGCAGTAAACCGTCGACGTAGGATGCCTGCACCTGGCTTTCATCGATGGGCGCCGGCAAATCCACCTCGGCGCCAAAATCACCAAAACGGACCTGCATTTGGTGGTAGGCCCGCTGCGAGGGCTGTGGGTCGGAGCGCGTCCCCGAAATCATCAAATGCCGATCTTGCAGGCTGATGGTCAGATCCGATTGGCGGACTCCGGCCACCTCCACCTGTACCA
The DNA here is from genome assembly GCA_043734225.1 of Anaerolineales bacterium. Lineage (GTDB taxonomy): Bacteria > Chloroflexota > Anaerolineae > Anaerolineales > UBA6663 > JAYTFQ01. Next base: position 10,532 of record JAYTFQ010000377.1, read on the forward strand.
CAAACTGATCTTCGGTTTCAAATACATCCGTGGGAGGGACCCAAATCACGGCGCGCCGCAACGAGCGAGGCCAGGAGTTGCCAAACAGCAGGACATCAACAAGCCCAACTTCATCCACAAACTCAGTCCGGCGGGGCCGGTGAGCCGTCATCGATCTAACCTCCGCAATAAAATATACACCTGGCAAAATTGTACCACAGGACTTAAACCGGCCCAAAGCTGCGTGTTTGTAGGAGTGGTTTTCGCATTGGCAAATTGAACTCGACCGGGCCGCTGCACAGCCGGCCCGGCTCCTATCTTGGGCATGGTACCTGCTTAGAAGTGTCACAAGTGGTTTTAACGGCAAAAATGGCCGCTTCGCGAGAAGTGGCACGGGGCAGCAAGAAGAAGTGTACGGACATAATGTTGCGGGCCGGGAATAGATGATGGCCCTACAGCGAAGTGAAATGCGACCTGTTTGAAGGAATGTTTCTGAAAGACCCGTGTCGAGCAGCGCCGTCGATATCACCGACGGCGCTGCTCGA
>JAYTFQ010000378.1:0-23612 GCA_043734225.1 Anaerolineales bacterium
GGCATGGCCATTGCCATTCGCGCGCGCGTTCAGGCTTGGCTCGCCTGCCAATTGTTCCGCCAATTCGTAGGCGATGGTCTTCATGCTCTCCACCGCCGCAATGCTGCGCAGGCCGCGGTCGAAATACATGCCGCGCTGGGTGGCAAACTGCGCCGCCAGCTCTTTGGCCCGGTCGTAGGTGGACGTCACCTTCACCACCTGCGCGCCATACAGGGCGCACTCGCGCATTTTGTCGGCCGGCACCAGTGATGTCAGAAAGGCATACAGCTTGATGCCGGCCCGCGCGCAGAAGGCGGCATACGAGATGGCCACATTGCCGGTGGAGGCCACCACCGCCTGCGTCACGCCGTTTTCCTTCATCACCGATACGGCCAGCGCCGCTTGCCGATCCTTGAACGAGCCGGTTGGCCCCTGACGCTCGTCCTTGACAAACAGATTGGGCCGGCCCAGCATCAAAGCCAGGTTGGCCGCCCGGATCAGAGGCGTGCCGCCTTCGCCCAGGGTCACCACATTGGCTTCGTCGCGCAGCGGCAGCAGCTCGCGATAACGCCACAGGCCGCGGCCCCGGCTGGCGGCGCGCGCCGGCAGGCCCGGACCCAGCGCCGCGTAGTCATAGCGCGCATCCAGCCATTCGCTATGGCAGTTGGGGCAGTTGAAGGCGGACGAGGCCAGGGCGGCCGAAACCTGGCCGCAATCGGCGCACACCAATTCAAATGCTTCAGGCATGGCTTAATTGGCCCGCTGGTTGGCCGCGGGTGGCAGAGCCGCGGGCGCGGCCCCCGGCAAGCGGCGCACGGCACGCAGCAGATCGGCTTCCAGGATGGGTTTGGTGAGATAGTCCGCGGCGCCCATCTCCAGTGCCCGGTCCGGGTCGGTGATGAGCGTGCACATAATGACAGGTATGTCGCGCGTCTGGTCGGAGCGCTTGAGCTCGGCCAACACCTGCCAGCCGTCCTTATTGGGCATCAGCACGTCCAGCAGCACCGCGATCGGCCGCAGCTCGGCCACCCGCGCCACGGCTTCATGGCTGCGATTTACCCCAATCACGCGGTAACCGTGCGGCTCCAGGTAGCGCCGGTACAGGCTCACCAGTCCCGGATCATCATCCACCGCCAGCACCACGCGGTCGCTGGCCGTTGGCTCGGGCTCGCTCGGCTGTGGAATGTTCGCGGCTGGCTGGCCGACCGGCAGGATGAACGTAAAGGCGCTGCCTTTGCCGAACTCGCTCTCGGCCCAGATGCGGCCGTTGTGCAGCTCCACCAGTTGGCGGCAGATGCTCAAGCCCAGGCCGGTGCCGCCCACCTTGCGCGTGGCCGAGGCGTCCACCTGCGAGAAAGGCTCGAACAGCTTGGGCATGTCCTCGGGCGCGATCCCGCCGCCGGTGTCGATCACGCTGATCTCCACAAACGGCTCCAGCCGCCCGGAGTAGGGGCCGACGGCCTCCACGGCCCGAGCGCGCAGCGTGATGGTCCCGCTGTCGGTGAACTTGGCGGCGTTCGCGAGCAGGTTGAGCAGCACCTGGCGCACGCGCATGCTGTCGGCTCTCACCCGCGGCAGAGACGGCGCCACGTCCTGTGTCAGCCGGACCGGTTTCTCCCTGACCAGCGCCACCGTGGTTGACATGACGCCGTTGATTGTGTCGTGCAGGTCGACCTCGTCCAGCACCAGCTCCATCTTGCCGGCTTCGATGCGCGCCATGTCCAGGATATCGTTGATCAGGCCCAGCAGGTGCTGCCCGGCGCTATTCACCGAGGTCAGGTCTTGCGATTGCAGTTCGGTCAGCGGCCCGTCGATGCCTTTCAGGATGACGCGCGAAAAGCCGATGATCGAATTCAACGGCGTGCGCAGCTCATGGCTCATATTGGCTAGGAACTGGCTCTTCAGCCGATCCACCTCGGCCAGGCGCTCGGCCGTCTGGCGCTGCAGCTCGTACAGCCGCGCCGATTGTAAGGCCGAGGCGGCGGCGGTCAGGATCGATCCGAACAATTCCAAATCCACCTGGCTCAGGCCGCCGCCGACCGGCCCGGTGTGCACCACTTCCACCACGCCCTCCACGTCGCTGCCATACAGCAGCGGCATGGCCATGGACTCGCGCAGGCGGCCGTCCGGCTCTTCGCGCAGCGGCACAATTCGTCCGCGCCGGTTCTCCACATTGTCACGCAGGTCCGACCGCTCCGTGGCCGAGAAGCCTCGGGCCAACACCGGCCATGTTGGCCGGTCCGCGGCGCTCTCGCGCTCGGCGACTTCCACCGCCATCGGAAGGAAGGTGTTGTTGCTGGGTATCCAGCGCAGCAGCACCACCCCGTCGGCCTGGAAGGCTTCGAAGATTTGCTCGACGACGATCTGGTGCAGCTCGGCCTCGTTAAGGGTGCTCGTCATGGCCTGGGCGGCTCGCGCCAGCGATTGGGCGTTGGCGCCCTGCACGCGCTGCAGGTGGCGCAGTTGCTCGTTTTCCAGCGCCACCGCCACCTGGCGGGCAATCGATTCAATCAGCGGCAGTTGCTCAGTGCCCAGCGTGCCAGGCGTGGAGTTGGTGTAGGCCAGCACGCCGCGCAGGCTGCCGCGCTGCGTCTGCAGCGGCACCGAAATCACTGCCCGGGCCGGCGTCTCCTGCGCGTACTCGGGCGCCGTGTACCAGCGCTCGTCCTGGCGCGTGTCCGAAATAATTGCCGCGCGGCCGTTCTCCAACACCCAGCGCTCTAGGCCCTGGCTGGCAATCGTCAGCGCGTAGGCGTTCGCCCCGCGCGCATCCATCTGGTCCAGGCCGGGCAGTGTGCTCAGAAACACCGCCTCGGCTTCGCGTTCGCCCAGGATGAGCACATAACCGTGCTCGGCGCCCAGGCGTGGCGCCATACTCAGGGCGGTATCGAAGATCGCCTGGCGATCGGGGCGGGTGATCAACCCCTGCAGCATGTCGTAGAGCACCGACAGGCGCTCGCGCTCGCGCGTGATCTCTTCCAGCAGGTTATTGTTCGAGATGATGGCGGTCAGGGTGCCGGCCAGGGTAGACAGCAACTGCACATCCGAGGCGTCGAAGGCGCCCGGCAGGCGGCTCTCCACGTTCAGCACGCCGATGACGTGCTCGCCCAGCGCCAGGGGCACGGCCGCTTCAGACAGCATTCCGCTGACGCCCGGCACATACCGCGCATCCTGACGCACATCGGCCAGCAGCACCGCCTGATTGTGCGCCGCCACCCAGCCGGTAATGCCGGCGCCCAGCGGCACGCTCAGGCGTTCGGCCAGTTCTTCTGGGTAGCCCACCGCCGCCCGGATGCGCAGCGTTTGCCCGGTCGCGTCCAGCAGCAGAATGGCAATATCGGCGTCGGGCAGCACGCGGCTGAGCGCGCTGGCAGCGCCATCCAGCGCGTCCCCCAGGCTGGTGGCGCTGGCCGCTGCGCGGGTTACCTCGTACAGCAGTGTTTGCTTACTCAAGTAGTCGCGCGTTTCGTCAAATAGCCGCGCGTTTTCCAGCGCCAGCGCCAGTTGGTCGCTGACGGCTTTCACAAGGGCCAGGTCATCGTCCGACCAGGTGCGACCCTCGCCGTCGTCAAAGAAATCCAGCACGCCAATCGTCTGATTCTGAAGCTGAATGGGCACGGCCAGTGCGCGCCGGGTCGTGGCTGCCCCGGCTGGATCGCCGGTGTTGCCGATTGCAGCCTCCGCTGGCAGGTGGCTTACCACCAGCGTGCCTTTAGCCAGCGCTTCGTCGACCTCCGGCGCGCTCCAATCACCCAGCGGTGCCAGTCCATTGGCGTCCGCCAGATATCCCCAGCGGGCCGGCTGATCCGGCCGCAAGGGCGCAAGCCCGTGTTCAGCCGGCATGGTAGAGGCGGGCCGCGCCGGCAATAGCCGCGCTGGCGAGGGGGTCACTGGCCGGGTTGGTGGCTCGGGCGGGCGTGGCGTCTGGCTGGGGGTGGCAAATGGCGCCGCGGCCAATGGCGGGGTGGTGGCGGGCGGGATGGCGGTCGGCGGCAGCGCCGACTGTGGCACGGCCACGGGTAGCAGTGCGGCCTGCGGCTTGGGTTCAGCCGGCGCGGGTTTGGCCACTGCGCACGGGGTCGATATCGGCGCCGGCCGCGCCATGGACGCCAGGTCGCTGGTTTCCGTCACCACATGCGCCACGCCGCGATAGCCTTGGAACTGGTCGGCATCGTCAAATAGTGGCATGGCGTTGAGAATTACTAATCGGTCTTCGCCGTCTGGGGTGCGCGCCTCCAGCCGCAAATCTAACAGCGGGCGCTGGGTTTGTAGCGCGTTGGCCAGCTCTCGCCGCCCGGCGCTGTCGGCCGGCACCGCAATATGGGTCAGTGGCTGGCCAATGAGCGCGGCCGGGCCAAAACCTAGCAATGCCGTGATCTCGCCGGAGCATGCGGTGTAGCGGCCTTGCGCGTCCGACTCCCAGGTCCAACCCGGCACCACGCCGTGCGGGTCGATCGGCGCGCCGGGGGCGGCCGCTGGCGTGGGGGCCTCTGGTTGTGCCGCGGCCGGCCGAGCCTGGCCGTCGTGCGCCACCCCGCCCAGCCCGGCCATCAGGCGCTCAAGCCGGCTGTTGAGTTTTTTCTCGTTGGACATAGATGCTCAACTCTTCAGCCAGGGCCCGATATTGCCCGGCGGCGCGGCTCTTTGGCGCGTAGCTGGTGATCGGCTGGCCGAACACCTGGCTCTCGCGCAGCTTGGTGTCAATTTCGATGGCGGTCTCCAGCACCGCGCCGGGAAAGGCAGAGGTCAGTTGCTCGCGCACCGTGCGGTGCACCCGATTGCGGCGGTCGAACATCGTGATCAGGATCCGGTAGCTCAGGTGCGGGTTGGTGCGCTCGCGCACACGCTTTACCAGATCCAGCACCTCGCCCAGCCCGTGCGTGGAAAAATACTCGCACTGGGTCGGGATAATCAGCAGGTGCGCGGCCGTCATGGCGGTGTAGGGCAGGGCGCCAATGGACGGCGGACAATCACAAATTACCATGTCGTACGTGTTGGCTTGCTCCAGCGCCGTGCGCAGCGCATACTCATAGTTCTGGCGCACCGTCAGGAATTTTTCCACCAGGTGCATATCGCTGTTGGCCGGCAGCACGTCTAGCCCCGCCACTGCCGTTTCCCGGCTGACGCTGATGACGCTCAAGTTGCCCAGCAGCACATCGGCCACCCCGCGCCGCAGCCCGTGAGTCCGCACCCCCAGCGACAGGCTCAGGTTCGCCTGTGGATCCAGGTCAACCGCCAGCACTTCCAGCCCGCGCTCCACCATCGCCGCGCCCAGCGAAACGGTCGTGGTGGTTTTTGCGACGCCGCCTTTTTGATTGCTGACCGCAATAACGGTTTGCATGCCGCGCTAACCTCCAGCCCCGTCCGGGCCGCTGCCTGGGTCGCCTGGCACGGGCCCAGCCCCATTGCTGCCGCGAGTGCCATTGCCGTTGCTGCCATGATGCCCCGCGCCATTACCATTGCCATTCCCGGCCGAATAGACAGGGCCATTGCCGGTGTTCGGATTGGCTGAAGTGGCAGGCGCCGGGACAACGTCTGTCGCAGCGAGTGGCGTGTCCACAGTTGACGCCGTCTCGGCGCCGGGCAGCCGCACGGTCACGGCTGCCTGGCGCGCGCCCAGCGCCTGGCGGAGTTCGGTCACGGCCGTGCGCAGCATGCCGTCCATGTTGCCGGCCGCGCGGATCTTGCCGGTAATCTCCACCACCAGGCTTTCCCGGCGCGCCTGGCGCGAAGTCTGGTCGTATAGCCGGGCGTTCTGCAAGGCCACGGCCAGTTGGTCGGCAATGGTCACCAGGATGGCTACGTCTTCTGCGCCAAAGGCCTGGGGCAGGGTGCTTTGCACGTCTAGTGCGCCCACCACATTTTCACCGCTCAGCAGCGGCACCACCGCCTCGGCACGTGTCTCGGGCAGCAGCGGGTTTTTGAAGTGGTTCGGATCGTCGATGACGTCCTGCACCACCACCGGCTGCCGGCTGGCGGTGGCGGCGCCCACCAGCGAGCGTGAGCCCACCGCCAATTGGTGGTGGCGGGCCTTCAGTTGGCGCCCGGCTTCGCCAGTGGATTCGCGCAGCACGGCCATGCCCGCGCCCGGCTCGACGGTAAAGATCGACGCATGGTAATAACCGAACCGTTCGCGGATGAGATTGACGGCCGTGCGCAGTAGTTCGTCTCGATCCAGAGAAGCGGTCATGGCCCGGGCGATCTCGGCTGCCGCGGCCAGCAGTTGCGCGCGGCGCTGAGCGGTCTGTTGCGCGCCTTGCAGCGCCACCTCGGCCGCCTTGCGGGCCGTGATGTCGAACATAATGCCGCGCGCCGTAAGCATCCGGGTGGCCGGGTCGAATGCCGCCTGCGCCTGATTGCGGAACCACACCACCCGGCCGTCGCGCGTCAACGAGCGGTACTCGATGTCCAGCGGCCCGCCAGTTGAGTTCTGTTTGCCCACTTCGCGCAGCACTGCTTCGCGGTCATCCGGATGCAGCAGCTTGATCCACAGGTTCGGATCGGCCAGCCACTCCTCCGGGTTATAGCCCAGCAAGGATTGCACCTGCGGGCTGATATAGGTGGTGCGGCTGGTCGTCTGTCCGGCCGGCACCTCGCTGGCATAAATTACGGCCGGCAACTGCTCCACCAGCGAGCGGTAGCGCTCTTCGGCCGCTCGCAGGCCCTGCTCGGCCTCTTTGCGCTCGGTAATGTCTTCCGAGATGCCCAGCAGGAATTGCGGTTCGCCGGCGTCGTCCAGGATCGGGATCTTGCGGGTGTGCAGCACCCGTGTGCCGCGCGTGCGCGTGCCCACTGGTTCTTCCGGAATATCCACAAGGCTCTTATTCTGCAGCACCAGCCGGTCGTCGCTGGCCAGCACGGCGGCCGAATCGGCCGGGTACAAATCGTAGTCTGATTTGCCCACCCGCTCGTCGCGCCCGTAACCCAGCAGGTCTTCACTGGCTCGGTTCCAGCGCACGTAACGCAGATCGGCCGCATTCTTCACAAACAATGTTACCGGCAAGTTCTCAATCACCGAGTCCAGGAAGCTCTGAGCGCGCTGCGTGTCGGCCAGCAATTGGGCGTTGCGGATGGCGATGGCAATCTGGTCCGCCATCGTCTGCAGCACCGCCACGTCGGCCTCGGCAAAGGCGCCGGAGATCGTCGATTGCACGTCTAGCGCGCCCAACACCGTATCGCCAACCACCAGCGGCAGCGCCATTTCGGAGCGCGTTTCCGGCAGCAGCGGATTGGCGAAGCGCACCGATTCAGCGCCTACGTCGAGGGCGATGCGCGCGCGCCGGTTCGCGGTGGCCCAGCCCACCATGGACGTCCCACCCACTTCCAGCTTGTGTTCGCGCTGCAACAGGGTCCGGCCGGCCTCGCCGGTAGCATGCCGCAGCCGCGCCCAGCGGCCGCTTTCGTCGATCAGAAACAAGGCGGCGTAATAGACGCCGGTGCTGCGGGCAAACCGCTCGCGGATCAGCTCTACCGATTGCAGAATCAGATCGTCTGGGTTCAGCACGGAAATGGCTGTCCGGCTGACTTCAGCGGCGGTCGACAGTTGCTCGGCGCGGCGCTGGGTCTCTTGGAACAGGCGCGCATTTTCGAGCGCCACGCCGACGTTGGCGGCGATGGTGCTCAGCAGGCGCACGGCCGCATCGTCGAATATGTCCTCGTGCTCCAGGTCCTGCACGCTCAGCACGCCCAGCACCGCGTCGCCGGCCAGCACCGGCACCGCCAAAAACGAGCGCGCCGGCTGGCCGGTGACCTTGGCGCCCAATTCGGCCACACGGTTGGCGGCATCGTGGTTGATCAGCAGCGGCTGGCGGGTGTTGATCACAACCGAGGTCAGCCCCTCGCCCAACGGGAAGGGCGCCACGCTCTGGCGCTGGCCGCCATCAACCATGTACGGAATGCTCACCATGTTGCTGGCGCGGTCATACAGCGCCAGGTAGGCGTTATCGGTATTGAAGGCTACCCGCAGCCGGTCCACCAGCGCCTCGCTCAAAGCGCTTACGTCCATCTGGGCGGCCATGTCGGTGCTGACCGCATTAATGGTCGCCAGCTCATCGGCGCGCAATTGCGTTTCCTGGAACAGCCGGGCGTTGCGGATGGCAACGCCGGCGTTGGCGGCGATGGTGCTCAACAGGCGCACTTCGGCCTCGCCGAATAGGCCTTCGCGCTCGGTGTCCTGCACGCTCAGCACGCCGATGACGTCCTCGCCGGAGGGGATTGGCACACCCAGCCAACTCTTGGCCGGCGCGCCTTGCAGCAGGGCGCCCAACTCGGTGGTGCGTTGGGCGGAGTCATGGTTGATCAGCAGCGGCCGGCGCGTGTTGATCACGATCGAGGTCAGACCCTGGCCCACCGGACGCGGTGCCACGTTCTGCTCCTGGCCCGCTTCCAGGAAGACCGGGAACTCCATCATCTTCGTGCGGCTATCGTACAGGGCTACAAAACCGTTGCGCACTCCGAAGATGCCGAAGACCTGTTCGCCCACTAATTTAAGCAGCGCGCCCAGCTCGATCTGGGTGGCCAGCGCCTGGCTGATGCTGTTGATGGCGCCCAGCTCGGTCAGCCGCTGCTGGGTCTCGGCAAACAGCCGGGCGTTCTCCAGTGTGGAGGCGCCTTGTGAGGCGTACAACTGCGCAATCCGTTCTTCATCCGCGCTGAACAGGCGCTGAGGTTGTGCATGCGCCAGCACCAGCACACCCAGCGCCTGGCCCTGCCACAGCATTGGCACGCCCAGCGCCGCCTGGAAGGGCGCCTCGGCCCAATCGGCCGCGCCCGCCCAGTGCGGGTAGTCGTCCACGCGCAGCGCCTGACTACTAGCGAACACGGTTCCCGCCAGCCCTTCACCCACCTTTTGCCGCTGGGCAGCCAGCGACCCCTGGCTGGCCGTCAGGCTCACGCGCAATTCCACCTCATCCGTGCCGGTTGGCAGCCAGACCCCGGCGCTGTCAATCTCGAACAGTCGCAGCGCGCCGCGACAAATTTGCTCCATGGCCTGCTGCGTGTTGAGTTGCGGTCCGGTCAGCCCGATGGTCACTTCTGACAGGATAGCCAGTTGCTGCGCGCGGGCGCGCGTCTGCTCGAAAAGTTGGGCGCTTTCCAGGGCCAGCGCCATGCGATCGGCGATGGCATTGGTCAGCTCCAGGTCTTCCGTGGTCCAGGCCTCGCCCGAGCGTCGCAGCTCCAGGCTGCCCAGGCGTTGATCGCCGAATTGCAGCGGGATGGCCAACGTGTCGCGCAGCCTCAGGCGGCCGGCGCTCTTGGGCTGGCCCGCCTCAGGGGCTTCAATCAGCGGCGTCACTTCCAGCCCGTCATACCGGAAGGCGCTGGCGCGTTCCGGGCCGCCCAGCCCGCCGGCCGCGCGCGCCTCGCGGTGCACGGCCTGCAGCTCAGCTACTCGCTGCTGTGTTTCCTGGAACAGCCGCGCATTGTCGATGGCCAGCGCAATCTGGTCTGCCAGGCTTTGCAGCACTTCGGCGTCTTCACGGCTGAAGGCATTCACTTCCACGGACTGCACGTCCAGCGCGCCAATGATGTTGTCGCGCACGCGCAGTGGGACGGCTATTTCAGAGTGCGTCTCGGGCAGATCTGGATTGATAAAGTGCACAGCGTCGGCGCCAACGTCCAGCACAATGCGCGCCTGGCCGGTGGCGGTGACATACCCCACGATGCCTTCACGGCCCACCGCCAGGCGGTGACCGCGCGCCAGCATCTGCCGGCCGCCAGCGCTGTTGGCGGCGCGCAGGATGGCCCATTCATGCGCGTCGTCCAGCATGAAAATGCCGGCATGATAAAAACCGAAGCGCTGGCTGATCAGGCTGACGGCCGTTTGCACCAGCTCAGCCGGGTCGCGCAGGGCCGAGGCTGTCCGCGCCACTTCCGCGTTCAGGCCCAGCAGCACGGCGCGCCGCTCCAGCGCGGCGGCCGACGCTGCCTGCTCGGCGCGGGCCGTCTCGGCCTCACGTGTGGCTTTCTCCAAAGCGGCCGCCTGAGCCGCCAGCCGGGCGCGGGCTGCTTCCAGCTCTGTATTTTGCTGGCCGGTGGTCACCACCTGGCGCCGTGTTTCCAGGAACTGGCGCTGTGGAATCATCAGCGCCACCATGACCAGCAAGGTGCTGACGCCGGCCGCGATCCAGTTGATGATCAGCGTCTGGTCGTTGGGCGCGCTTTGTGCCAGCATCCCCAGGCTGAACAGCACAGCTACCGCCAGCCAGGTGACCAGGCTCACGGCCGCCGCCGCTAATCCGGCGCGGTAGCCGTAAACCGCCGTGGCAATCACGGCGAACCCGATCAGGTAAACGCGCCCAGCGCCAACCAGGCCCAGGCTGACCAGGCTGACCACGGACACCGCGTAAAGCAGCGCGATGAAAATGCCGCCGCGCACCTGGAAGGGCACCTGGCGGGCCAGCGCCAGCCCCACCAGCACCACAAACATCACGCCGTATAGGATGGTCGAGCCCCAATCGCCATACGGCATGGCGGAGGCGGCGTTGATGATGACGGCCAGGAAGGAAACGACAACGACTCCCCGGATGATCTGCTGCAGCGCCGTAGCGCGCGCGGCCGCCATTTGGGCCGCTTCTTCGGCGCTGGCGGGCGGCCCGGCAGGGGCAAGCCAGGTTCTCATGGCCTGGCCTCCGCTTCGCCGTCGTCCGTTGGCGCGCCAGCCTGAGCCAGCCGCACCACCACCTCAGTGGCCCCCAGCGCGCGTCCCAACTCGCGCATGCCGGTCTGCACCACCGTAGCCGGGTTCATGGTGGCGCGCATCTGGTATGTGATGTCGTTAATCAACTGCTCGCGCATGCGCCGGCGCTGTGATTCCTCAAGCAGGGCCGCGGTCTCCAGCGCCGCCGAAACCTGCCCCGCCACCGCGCCCAGCGCCGCTTTCTCTTCATCGCTCCAGGCCGCCGCCGGCCGGCCATAAATTTCGATCACGCCTACCGTGCGGTCGCGCAGCAGCAGCGGCAGCTCCAGCGGGCGCCCATCACCGGGCAGCGTCGTGTTGATGTCAGGGGCCTTGCTTTCGTAGACCGCCTCGCGCTTCTCGCCGCGCAAGAAGCCGCGCCAGCTGGCGCCGGTCATACGTTGATACAGCGTGCTCAGCTCGTTCAGGCTGGCCTGGGTGCGCTGGAACAATTGCGCGTTTTCAATCGCCACGCTCAGTTGGTCAGCCAGGGTTTGCAGCACCTGCACATCGCCGGGGCCAAAGGCATTGGCCTGCGTGCTCTGCACGTCCAGCGCCCCCAACAGCCGCTCGCCCACAATTAAGGGAATGGCTAGCTCTGAGCGGGTATCGGGCAGCAGCGGGTTTTTGAAGTGGAAGGGGTCGTCGGCCACGTCCAGTGCCACGCGCGGCCGGCGGTTGGCCGTCACCCAGCCAATAAGCGATTGCGATCCGATGCCCAGCTTATGGCCGCGGGCCTTAAGCTGGGCGCCCACCGGGCCGGTCGATTCGCGCAGCACGGCTGCGTGGCTGGCGGCATCGACCAGGAAGATCGAAGCGTGATAAAAGCCGAACCGGTCTCGGATCAGATCGAGCGCCAGGCGCAGCAGTTCGTCCAGGCTGCGCACCGAGGCCGTCGCGCGCCCAATGTCGGCCGCCGCCTGCAATTGCCCTGTACGTTGCGCCACGCGGCTTTCCAGCATGGTGATCATTTCGCTCAAGCGCCCGGTCATGCTGTTGAAGGTGGTCGCCAGCGCGCCAATCTCGTCACGGCTGGATACCTGGGCACGCACCTCCAGGTCACCGGCCGCCACTTTTTCGGCCGTGCTGGTCAGCCGGGTCAGCGGATCGGCCAACACCTGGGCCGCCAGTACCGCGCCGGCGGTGACGATGACGGCGATGAGTGCGGCCAGGGTCAGGGTGGTGCTTGTCTGGCGCTGCACGGGCGCCAGAAACACCTCGCGCGGCTGGAAGAACGCCAGCAGCCACGGCTTGGAATTCAGCTTGCTGACAGCCACCTGGTTGAGGTGCCCGCTGCCGGGCGCGTCCTCGACGTTGAAGAAGGGCGTGGCTTTGCTGTTTGGGGCCAGCATGGCGGAGAGTGGGCTGGCCAGGTCTGGGCGCTGCAAGGAATAGCGGTAGCCGGCCGGCAGTTGTGGCACGCGCGTTTTTGCCTGCAGGTCGGCCAGGTATAGTGGCGTCACGGGCGACACCAACTTGAAATTCAAGGTTGCGTCGTTACCGTCGGCCAATTGCAGCAGGTTATTATCCAGCAGCACTCCGTAAGATTGGCTACCGGCCAGGCCATTGGTCTGGCTGACCAGGTCTTGCAGCAAGCGAGTGCTGAAGCGCGTCACCAGCACGCCCGCAAAATTGTGGCTCTGGTCAATGACGGCCACGCTGAAATTGATCTCGCCGTTTTCACTTTTGGGCTGGAACAGCACGTCTGACACAGTCGACTGGCCGGCGCTCATGGTCGCCTGAAAATAACCGGTCTTCGACAGATCTTTGCCGATATCCAGCGAGGAAGTGGACAGCGCCACCACGCCTTGTTTATCGAGCAGCAGATAAGAACTGGCGCGTGTATCGCGCAGCGCCCAGTTCTGCATGATGCCCTTCAGGTCCTTTTCGGCTTGTGAGCCGGTTCGCGCCGCGGGTGCCATGGCCAGATAGTCGCGCACGGCCGGAAGTTGCGATTCCGATAGGACCACGCCACGTGTGTTGTCAAAGAAAGTATCGATGGCCAACGCAGTCTGATTGGCGGCGCCCAGCAGCGCCTGGTTGGCGGCGTCAGTCAGGGCCTGCTCAGTAGCGCGGTAGTCCACAGCCGCCAGCGCGCCCAACGGGACCAGCGTAACAGCCAGAAACGCGATGATCAGCTTGGCGCGCAGGCTGTAATCGGCCAGCAGGCGAGCCAGATACAGCCCGTAGATGACTGCCAGCACGGCCGCGATCAGCGGCGTGAAGGTTTGCAGCGCCGGCACCACGGTTCGGAAGGTAAACAAGCCGCCGCCCAACAGATCGGTGGCGGCAATGACGCTCCCGGCTGCCAGCCCGGCCAGAATGCTAATCCAGGCTTGCCGTCGCGGCAGCGCTTGCGCAACCATGGCGGCGGTTAAGATCGGTGCGATCAGCCCCAACGAAATGCCCAGGCCGCTCACCAGTCCGCCGATCAGGATGTCCGTGATTAAGAACGCCGCCACGGTCAGGCCTAAACCCAGGCTGCTGCGAGATCGGCGAGCCAGCAGCAGCCCCAAGCCATCCGCCAGGCCAAACGCCAGTACCACGCCCGCCACCACGAACAGCTGCCAGGCTCGCGTGCTGATCGCCAGGTACCACGAATAGGCATCGTAGCCGACGATACCGGCCAGCATGATTAATATGCTGCGCCGCGCATTGCGCGTCAACTGCTGCTCATCCTGCTGGGGTACCGCGCTGACGAGGCTCACTGCGTGCCTTCCTTCAGGCGTGCCCGCCGTTGCCGCGTGCCTGGCCATTGCCGTTGCCGTTGGTCCCGCCGGTCACCGGCGCGGCTTCCGCCTCACTCGCCGCCGGCAGCGGCACGCCCGCGCCTGGCGTCTCGGGCGCCAGTCGGATAATCACCTTGCGGGCTCCAAACACCTGCCCCAGCTCAGACGCGGCATTTTCCAGGATGGCGTCCACGGTAATCGAGGCGTGGACCTTGGAGGTCAGCGCGGCCACGCGTTGGTCCAGTTGCGCGATGCGTTCCTGCCGGTTGAACAACCGGCCGTTTTCCACCGCCACCGCCAACTGATCGGCCAGCACCTGCAGCACTTCGATGTCCGACTGGTTGAAGGCATTCAGGGTGCGGCTTTGCACGTCCAGCGCGCCAATCAGCCGGTCGCCCACGCGTAACGGCAGGGCCGCCTCGGAGCGAGTATCGGGCAGCAAGTCATTTTGGAAATAATACTCGTCGCCAACCACGTCCAACGCGACGCGCGCTTGCTTATTGGCTGTTACCCAGCCGATCAGCGAATTTGAGCCCACGCCCAGGCGGTAGCTGCGTGCCTTGAGCTGCGCCCCCACGGCGCCAGTCGCCTCGCTCAGCTCCGCCCAGCGCCCACTGTCGTCCAGCAAGAACACCGAGACGTGGTAATAGCCGAACCGGTCGCGGATAAGATCCACCGAACGGCGCAGCAAGTCTTCGGTGCTCAAAATGGAGGTGGCCGCCCGGCCGACCTCGGCGGCGGTGGCCAACTGCTGGGTGCGGGCTTCCACCTTGCGCTCCAGGTCCTGGTATAGCCCGCGCAGCTCGGCGCTCATCCCGTTAAAGGCCTCGGCCAGCAGCCCAATCTCGTCCTGCCGGTTGACGGCCACGCCGCTCGTCAGGTCACCGCCGGCCATGCGCATGGCCACTTCCGTCAGCGCTTGCAGCGGGCCGGTGATGCGGCGGGTAAAGAAGATCACGCCCAGCAGGCTGATGGCAATGGCGCTCAGGCTGATACCCAACAGCACACCGGCGAACCGGTTGAGGGGTGCCAGGGCCTCGGCCGTGCTTTCTTCCACCAGCAGCGCCAGCCCATAATTGGGCAGCCAGCGGTAAACGCCAAAAACCTGCTGCCCGTTTTGATCGGGATAGCTGCCGTTGCCATCGGTGTGGTGCATGCGCGCCTGATCAATGCCGGTGCTGCTGGCCGACGCGCTGGTGATCATGCCGCCCAGCGTATAACCGTCGCGGGTGACCACAAACGCATGGCCGGTGCGTCCCAGGCCGGGCACGGGCGAGGCCACATCCGCCAACTGAGAGCCGCGCACAAAGCCCAACACGAGGCCCAACGTGTTGCCGAGGCTGGGGTCCACCACCGGCGCGGCCACGATGACCACCACCTCTTGCAGCCGATCATCATAGCTGGGCGGCGCCAGGAAGCTGGCGCTGGCGGCGTGGGTCACCTGGCTGGCATCCAGGAACGTGGCGCTGACGAAGCGATCAAAGCGCGCCTGCCGCGTGGACAGCGACACCACGCCATCACTGGTGCGCGCCAGCATGACGGCTTCAAACTGGCTGTTATTGACCAGGAATGCATTCAGATGGGCCGTCACCTGCGAGCCGTCGTTCAGGCCCGAATAGTAGTCGCGCACCTGGCCTTGCAGGTCAGGGGCGTTGGCCAGGTTGGCAATGTCAACCACGCGCGCCGCGGACCAGTTATTGATTTGGTCTTTCTTGAGATCGGCCAGGCTTTGCAGCTGCGCAAACGCCTGGGTAGTGCTATCGGCCTGCACCTGGCGATAGACCAGGAAGGCGAAGGCAACTAGGGGCAGGAGGATCAGCGGCAGCAGCACCAGCAGCAAGCCGCGCGCCAGCCCGCCGCGCGCGCGCGGACCGGGCCGGCGGGTGGTCGGTTTTCCTGCTGAAGCTGAGCTGGTCCACGGACTGGCAGACACGCGCCCCTCCACTATTCCGGCGTCAATTCATTTCCCAAACCGGCTCGCCGCGCAGCAGCCGGCGAATTTGGTCTGGGAAACGGTCGGGATCGAGCGGCTTGCCCAAGAAGCCGTCAAAACCGGCCGCGCGCGCCTTCAGGATTTGCTCCTGGCTGGCCTCGGCCGTGACGGCGGCCACAATGGTGTCTTTCAGGCGGCGCGTGGCGCGCACCTTGCTTAGCGCGGCATAGCCATCCTCATACGGCAGACGAATATCCATCAAGATCAGGTCGATCTTGGGCAGGGTGTCAGCGAATTCCACCACTTGCCAGCCGGAGGTCTTCCACTCGCAGCGCGGCACGCCCATATAGGCCAACATGCGGGCCATGAGGACGAAGTTAGAGACGTTGTCTTCGACGATTAAGACCGTGGCATCCTTGGGCAAGACGGGCTCACGGGCTTTAGGCTGAGGGTTGTCGGCCATGCCTTCTCTCATTACCAGGCTTCCTGCCTGGAGCACATTGCCGGCGTCCGCCGAGGATGCAGTCATCTTGAGTTCGGCGGCCATCCCCCTCGACTCGCTTCCTTGCGTTCAGCTTTCCAAAAACCGGGCAATTTGCCCCGGCAGCAGGTCTACGTCGATGGGCTTGGTGATATAGCCATCGCAGCCGGCGGCCAGTGTCTTTTCGCGGTCGCCTTTCATGACGTTGGCCGTGACGGCGATGATCTTCACGCCGCCCAGCCCGGGTGTTGCTTTGATGCGTGCCGTGGTGGTGTAACCATCCACTTCCGGCAAGTTGATGTCCATCAGGATCAGATCCGGTGTCTCGGCCAGCACTTGCTGCAGGCCGTCGCGGGCGTTGGCCGCTTCCAGCAGCTTGTAACCCTCGGCCTCCAGCACGCGCTTCACGAGCATACGATTATCCGGGTTGTCCTCGATATACAATATCCGCGCCGAGCGGGTCGACATAGTTCCAACGCCTTAAACCCCTCTATGGGACTAATGTCCCAGGAGCTAATATTATCCAACAAACTTGCCAAAATGTAAACCGCTTCCTAACCTGGTTTATATTCGGTAATACGCGGACGTCGAAATATTACGGCAGGGTACAGCCTCCGCCGGGGAAGGAGCTGGCGTTGCCGGCCGGGTCGAAGAAGTAGTTTTTGGAAATCTGGGTATTGGTGCCGTCATCCACCAGGGTCAGGTTGTAGGGCCGCGCCGTGCAGCGGCGCGAAATTACGTTGAAGAAGGCGGACTGACCCGCCTGGAAAGCGGTCACTTGCTGCCCGTCCAGCGAGAGGGTCATGCGGCCAGAACCGCCGGCGTAGGTGAGCCGGATAGTGCAGTTGTAATCCATGTTGTTCTGGCCCTGGTACTTGCAGCCCACAATGGCCGCTGGACCGACATCGGTCAGGCCGGCGGAAGCCGGGGGTGTGTCTGTGGCCGGCGGCGGCGGATTGGTGGCCGTGGCCGGGGGAATAGCTGTGGCGCCCAGGATGTATTTGAGCGTGAAGGTCAGCGGCTGGCCAATGGGGGTCAGTTTCGGATCCAGCATCACGAATGAGCGGCTGAGCGTGCCCGGCGATTTGCGCCCGGGCCAATCAAACGACACCACGGCCGTGGCCTTTGGCGCCGCCGTGGGCACAGTGATCGAAACGGGCGTGAAGCCGGTATTGATAACGGTTTCACTCAGCATCGTGCCCGGTTGGAAGGCGCACAGGCCCGTATTGGTAATGGTCAGTACCTTGGTGGTCTTGAGATTGACGACGACCGTTTTGCCGTCATCCGGTTGCTGGCCGCTGAGCTGGTAGTCGTAGGTGCAGGCAACCGCGGTAGCCGTCAGGTTGGGCGTGTTGGTCGGCGTGGCCGTCGCCACCGAGGCTTGAATGGCCGACTGCGTTTCCTGGATGGATTTAAGTTGCGTCCCGATGGCGTCCGGCGTGGCTGAGCCGGCCGGCGGCAGTGTTGGGCTCGGAGGAACTGTGGTGCTGGTGCTCGTCGGCTGGGCCGTGGCGGTGGGGCTGGGCACCGTAGCGGTCGCCGTGGGGCTTGCTTTTGGCAGGAGCCCAAAACCGCCCGTCAGGGCAAAGGCCGTCCCGGCGCCGACGAGCAGCACCAGAAGCAGGAGCAGCACGAGCACCAGCCCAATGGGGAAGCTCGATTTCTGGACCGTGATCGGTTCGGGCGGCAACGCGGCCGCGCCGCCTATGCCGGTGGCCGTCCCGGCCCGGTTGACGGCGGTGGAGCCGGCCGGCCCCGACCCACCGGCGGCCGCGGCGATGCGGGTGGCATCGGCGGGCGTGTTGGGCGGCGCGCCGCCGGCGCTGGTTTTGCCGCCCACCGGCATAGCGACGGTGGCGGCATGCGCGGTGGCCCCAGCCGCCATGGAAGCCGGCGGGATCACCAGCAACTGAGCGTTGTCCAGGTCCCCGAGTGAGGCCAGCATCTCGTCGGCCGATTGAAATCGGTCATCGGGGTTTTTGGCCATGGCCTTGAGGATGATGCGCTCCAGGCCCTCCGGCATATCCGGCTTGAAAGTGCGCGGCAGCGGCAGCGGCTCGTTCACGTGCTTGAGCATCACCGCCAAAGGCGTATCCGCCTCATACGGAAGTTGGCCGGTGGCCAACTGGTAGAGCATCACGCCCAGCGCATAAATATCGGAGCGATGATCGCCCGGCCGGCCCAGACCCTGTTCGGGCGACATGTAAGCCGGGGTGCCGATGGTGGCGCCGGTCACCGTGTAGCTTGGGCCGGTCAGGATCTTGGCAATGCCAAAGTCCGTCAGGATGACGCGGCCGCCGACCTCCAACAAGACGTTGGCGGGTTTGACGTCGCGGTGGATCATTTGGTGGCTGTGCGCGTATGACAGCGCTTTGCCCACTTCCTCGACCGTGTGGACACCCTCGGCAATGGATAACTGCTTGCCTTCGCGCGCCAGGTCCTCGAGGTGCGATTTGAGCGTGCCACCCTCGATGTACTCCATGACCATATACGGCGTGCCGTTTTGGACGTCGAAATCGTAAACCTGGACGATGTTGGGGTGACGCAGCGCGGCGACGTTTTTGGCCTCGCGCTCGAAACGGGCAATGAAGTCCTGGTCGGCGGCCAGGAAAGCGTGCATCAGTTTGAGCGCGACGTAGCGATCAAGATTGGGCTGATACGCCTTATAGACCTCTGCCATACCCCCGCGGCCGAGGTGCTCAACGATGCGATACTTACCGATTGTCTGGCCGGACAGGCCGGTGACGTTATCCATGGGCCATACTTTAGCCGGATTGCATTGAGTCTGCAAGTTGCCGGAACGCCAAAAGCCGGCCCGAAAGGCCACCGCAGAGGCTAAGGGTAAATTTCGGCCAGCAGCGCCTTGATGGCGCCCTCGGTTTGCGCGTAAGCGCCCTCGCCGATGGTTTGGTAGCGCAGACGCCCGCGCTTATCAATCAGATAGATCGTCGGCCAGTAGTGGGTGTCATAGGCGCGCCAGGTCTGGCCGTCATTGTCCTGGGCCACCGGATAGCGCACATCCAGACGTTTGACGGCGTCTGTCAGGTTCTTGAGGTCGGCTTCGTAGGCAAATTCAGGGAAATGATTGCCAATGACCTGCAGGCCCTGGGCGTGGTAGCTGTCGTACCAACCGCGCACATACGGCAGCACATGCTCGCAATTGATGCAGGCGAAGGTCCACATGTTCAACAGCACCACCTGCCCGCGCAGATCGGCCAGCTTCAGCGGGGTGGGGGTGTTCAACCAGACCGTGTTTTGCATCTCCGGCGCGGGGCCGTAGTCGCGCAGGTTGGCGCTATCCATGGCGCTGGCCTGGGCGAGCGAGGCGCTGCTGCCGGCGGGGCTGCATGCGCCGGCCAACAGGGCCAGGCTGGCGGCAACCAAATAGACGTGTTTCATACCGCCTCCAACTCACGACGAGCTCCTGGGATTATCGGCAGATTGTTCCACATTTGGGGGCCGCGGGGCGGGACGCGCCCCATCTTGGGCCAAAACTCTGAGATTAGGCCGGCTGGCGCGGCAGGGTAAAGGTGACTTTGGTGCCCTGGCCCAGGTTGCTGGCCACGTTGATCTGGCCGTGATGGGCTTCGACCAGACCCTTGGCAATGGCCAGGCCCAGCCCAGCGCCGCCGCTGAGCAGGCCCTCGCCCGCCTCACTGCGGCTGCGAGCGGCGTCGCCACGATAGAAACGGTCAAAGACGCGCGGCAGGTCGGCCGGCGGGATGCCTTCACCGCTGTCCTGGACGCTGACCATGACTGCCGCAGCGGCGGCTGGCGCCGCCTGCACAACGATCTGGCCGCCGGCCGGCGTGTGCCGGATGGCGTTCTCGATCAAGTTGCGCAGCACGCGGCCGATCTTGTCTGGCGCCATCCACACCGGGTCCACTGCCGGGTCCACTGAGCCACTCAAGGTTACCTGGCGCGTTTGGGCGCGCGCGCTAAAACCTGCCAGCGTGTCAGAAATGAGGTCCGATAGCGAGCTCGGTTCGCTGCGCAGCACCAGGTGGCCGGCATCCATCTGCGCCATCTCGAACAGGTCGTCGATTAGCGCGCTCATCCGGCTGATTTCGGCCTGGGATTGCTGCAGATACCTGGCCACGGTTTCGGGATCGCTGACCACGCCATCGGCCAGCGCGTCGAGCATGGCGCGCAGCGAGGCCAGCGGTGTGCGCAAATCATGCGAGGCCCAGGCCACCAGATCGCGTCGAGCGGAGTCGAGGGCGCGCTGGTCGCTGTCGGCCTGCTGCAGGCGGGCGGCCATGGTATTGAACACCTGCGCCAGCTCGGCCACTTCGTCGTGCCCGGTGACCAGGGCGCGCGCCGAGAACTCGCCCTCGCTCACGCGCTCAGCGGCGCGGGCCACCTCTGCCAGCGCCTGGCTGATGGAGGTGGACAGGAAATAGCCAAACGAGACCGAGATGCCCCCGGCAAACACCAGCAACAGCCCGGCCAGGGTCAGGTCGTGGGTGTTGATGAACATCATTCGGGCGGTCAGCAGCACGTTCAGAAGCGTCAGCCCGGCGGCCACGATGTAGCCGATGGTCAGGGTCTGGCCCACGCTGCCGAAGCGCCGCCACCAGCCCAACTGGTGCGAGATGAAGCCGACCATCGCCGAGCCGCTGGCCGTGACCCCGAACAGCAGCGCCAGCGACATCAGGTCGTTCAGCGGCGGCCGCATGACGGTGATGACCAGCACCACGGTTAGCGTGAGGGCGGCCAGGATGCCGGCCAGATAGACCCACAGGCGCCGGGCGGGCGCGGCGGCCAGTTGTCGCGCGGATAGCCGGTTGGAAGCCAGCGACGAGCGCGGCGAAAACGGTTCAGCTTTCAAATTTGTACCCCACGCCCCACACCGTGAGCAGGTAGCGCGGCTGGGAGGCGTTCGCCTCGATCTTTTCGCGCAGCCGGCGAATGTGGACCGTGACGGTGGACGGGTCGCCGTAGAACTCGTGCCCCCAGACGCTGTCGAGCAGTTGGCTGCGCGTGAACACCTGGCGTGGGTGGCGCGCGAAGAACCACAGCAGGTCGAACTCCTTGGCCGTCAGGGCCACCAAATGCCCGTCGACCATGACGGTGCGCGCGGTGGGATCCAGCCGCAATCTATCAAAGACCAGCTCCTGGCCCTCGGCCGGGGCCAGCTCACCGGCCCGGCGCAGCACGGCCCGGACGCGTGAGACCAGCTCTTGCGGGCTGAAGGGCTTGGCCAGGTAATCGTCCGCGCCCAGATCCAGCCCGCGGATGCGGTCGCTGGTCTCGCCGCGGGCGGTAAGCATGACAATTGGGATGCGCTGCCAGGCCTCGTGCTCGCCGCCCGGCTTGGGTGTGCGCAATTGGCGCGTCAGGCTCAGCCCATCGATGCCGGGCAGCATCAAATCCAGCACAATCAGATCCGGCAGCGCTTCGGACAGGGCGTCCAGCGCGGCAAAGCCGTCGCCGGCCTCGCGCACTTTGAACCCGTCGCGTTCTAGGTAGCGGCGGATGACGTCACGAATGGTCGCTTCGTCGTCGACCACCAACACGGTGCGGGCTGTGCCTGCCAGGGGGAGTGCCATGGCGTCAACTATAGCTACAAGTCATTACAGCGCAATTAAGTGGCTGAACAGGCCGGACACAGCCAGGCCTATTGGCACCGGTGACCCGACCGGCCAGGCTGGCAATCGTGGGAGCGCCTCGCAGGCGGGATTGCGTCTGGCCCATCGCTAACTCATCGTGGAGCAGCTAAAATGACAAATATCGCATCCGCATTTCGCATAGTCATGCCCCCCGGCTCGGCCATGGGGTCTTTTGGACAACATAACGCCCAACTACAAGCAGAGCTTGGGGGTATCTGTTTAGAAGTGGCACAAGTGGCACAAGTGGTTTTAACGGCAAAAATGGCAAAAGAAGTGGCACGGGCGGCAGGAAGAAGTGTGCGGACATAATGTTGGCTGGCCCGGCTTTGTACGAAGCACGCGGTCTGCCAAGCAGACGGGCTGGCGACTAGAAGTCGCCCCTGGTGGCCTTCGGCCAGTCGTCTCGCTCCCTGCGCTGCGCTTTGGGAGTGCTGCGCGACCTGCGCGGACAGGGTAGTTTGAGCGCATGATTTACCGTGACCGGCATCTCCCGCGTAGCCTGGGCGCGCTCCCGAAGCGCAGAGGGTGGACGACCGGCGGTGGCGCACTTCCCGCGCCACCCAGGCGCGAATTCCATTCGCCGGCTACCCGGGTGCATTACGGCAATTATTTGCTAATGTTCATAACGCCCGTTCTGGCAGCAACTCCTAGCCCTGAAGGGTACTGCGCAATGAACGGGGCTTTCGGAAGCTGGCTTTGAGCCCAATACCTTTCAAAGTGGTATGGAAGTTGCTGCCCGTACCACCTGGCGCGCGAGCGCATGCCGCTAAGGGCGTGCATCTTTGCCATTGTGGACTTGTGGGATGCGCTGCGCTCCGACCGGCCCTACTGCACCAGTTGGCCGGAAGCCAAGGTGCGGCCCTATCTGCCGGCTGAATCCGGCCGGCGCTTCGATCCGGACGTGGTGGCGGCGATCATGCGCCTCGACCTAGCGAATATCAAACCGTCGAAGCCCCGCAGGAATAACAAAAGACCCCGGCAGACGCCGGGGTCCTTTTAGCTGCAGAGCGGGTGATGGGATTCGAACCCACGATATTCTGCTTGGGAAGCAGACGTTCTACCACTGAACTACACCCGCAAAACTATGCCAATTTCAGGCATTTTAGCATAGTCGGCACCTACCGGCAATGCCCCCATTTGCTTACGGCAAGGCTTCCTTAAAGTCCGGTGTGCCAATTCACCGCCTGTGCCTTGCGGTTGAAACCGCGCCTACGAACGGCACGAAGCCCGCCTCCGCGGGCTGGTTATGGTCAAATCGAGCCGATGTAGGACGGCTGTGTGCCCTCGCTGCCGCGCCTTCAGCCGCCAACGCGACTTTGAGAAAGCCCTGTTGCTCAACGGTGGATTTCGCCCTGGTGTTGGATTGTCGCCATGAAGTGCGAACCTATGCGCGACGCTTCACGGGTGTCTGCGGCCAGGCGCAGGCGAGCGCGGCAACGAGGAGCGTACCCACCAGACCTACTGCTCCGCCGAAAACCGCGGGCAGCCCGTTGACGAGTAAGTCAATCCAATTGTTGCTTTGGCGCCACGCCAGCACGGTCCCATCATCCTCAATCGCATAAGCGGCAAGGATGACAAAGTCGGCTGGCGAAGAGTCCAGGACATATTGGATTTCGGTCGCTCGGGGCAGCTGTGGTGGCGCGAGATCGCTCGACGGTTGCCAAAGTTGCCCAAATCGTTGGCCCTGGTATTGGTCGATCTTAACTGCTTTCCAGCATTTTTGGTCCGACCATATCGTACAACTGAAATAGTTGTGCGAGGTTGTCTCCACTACCACTTCCGTGCCGCTGACCCAGGCAATGTGCGCAGCTCGCTCAGGCGGCGCGCTCAACATCTGCCATGCCAGCCGGCTGCCGTTATTGCTGCCTTCCATCAAAATATAGGCAGTTTCTCCACACAGTAGGGCGATTAGAATGGCGAAGCCCAGCCACCTTATAGTCCGCATCGGAACTACCCTCGATCCGGCCCATGCCTTGTGGGCTGCACTCTGCCCACGTGCGCGCTATCATACTCCACCAGCGCAGATCACCTCCAGGATACTTTATTGCGCGGACGGAAACGCACCCATCATCCTTTCACTGCGTCTTACGCCCGCCTCATCAAGGCGGGAACGAGGGACCCACCACTGGGGAAGGGGGAGACCCGTCTCTGTCCGCCCCGAAGCCGGCGCGCTGTAAGCCTATGAAAACGTGAAAGGGAC
>JAYTFQ010000379.1:0-9503 GCA_043734225.1 Anaerolineales bacterium
TGTTCGAGTCAGACCCCAGTTTCCACTTCGCGCCGGAACTGGGTGTCATACAGGCGGGCGTAAAGCCCGTCCATCGCCATCAGTTCGGCGTGGGTGCCGCGTTCGACAATGCGGCCGCGATCAAAAACCAGGATGACATCGGCCGCCAGGATGGTGCTTAAGCGGTGGGCGATAACGATGCTGGTGCGGCCGGCCATGACGCGTTTGAGCGCGTCTTGGATGAGCGCTTCGGACTCAGAGTCGAGGTTACTGGTGGCCTCGTCCAGCACCAGGGGCCGGGGGTCCTTCAGGATCACCCGCGCGAGCGCCAGCCGCTGGCGCTCGCCGCCGCTTAAGCGATAGCCGCGCTCGCCCACGACAGTGTCATAGCCGTTGGGCAGGCCCATGATGAAGTCGTGGATATTGGCGGCCTGGCAGGCGGCCTCCAACTCGGCCTGGCTGGCCGCCAGTCGCGCGTACAGCAGGTTGGTGCGGATGGTGTCGTGAAACAGGTGCGTCTCCTGTGTCACCATGCCAATCTGGGCCGTGACCGAATCGAGCGTGACATCGCGCAGGTCGTGGCCGTCGAGCAGGATGCGGCCCTCGGTTGGATCGTACAGGCGCGGGATAAGATAGGTGGTGCTGGTCTTGCCGGCCCCGCTGGGGCCGACCAGCGCCACCAATTGCCCTGGCTGCACCTGGAAGGATATGTGGTCCAGGGCGTTCGGGCGCGCCTGGCTCAGCCCAGGCACCAACGGGGCGGGCGCGCCATCCGCCGGCAGATCCAGCATCCGCGGCGGAAGGCTGCCACCGTTCTTGCCGGCAACATCCGTGTGGCCGGGGCCGCCGCCCTGGCTGCCATTCGGCTTCTTGCTGCGCGGGCCAACCGGAGGCGCCGAGAGCACCGAGTCGACGTTCTGCATTTGGCCCGGCCGATAGACGTTGCTGAGCAAGTGCTGGTTGCGCACTTCATATTGAAAGCTGACGTCCTCGAACGTCAGCGCGCCGCGCACCTCGCGCAGCTCAACGGCGCCGGGTTTTTCCTGGATCTCGGCCGGCAGATCGATGACCTCAAACACGCGCTCGAAGCTGACCAGCGAGGTGGCGAAATTAACTGGGGCATTGGCCAGGCCCTGCAAAGCGCCATACATACTGCCCAGGTAGGCGCCAAAGGCGACAATGGTGCCAACCGTGAACGCGCCAGAGATGACCAGGTAACCGCCATAGCCAAAGACCAGCGCCGAACCGACCGCGCTGACCAGGCCAATGATGACGAAGAACATGGCCCCGGTGACGGCCTGGCGCACGCCCAAGTCGCGCACCTGCCCGGCCCGGCCTTGAAAGCGGCCCACTTCCACCGGCGCGCGGCCAAAGAGCTTGACCAACAGCGCACCGCCCACGTTGAGCGTTTCGCTCATCATGGCGTTCATCTGGGCGTTGGCCTCCATCTGCTGGCGGGAGATGTCGCGCAGTATCCGGCCCATCCGGCGCGCTGAAAGGATGAAGAGCGGCAGGATGACAATGCTGATCAGAGTCAGCCGCCATTCCATGCTGAGCATGACCACCAGCAGCGCCACGGCCTGCACCAGATTGGTGATGATGTTGACGATGGTGTTGCTGATGGCGTTTTGAGCGCCGACCACGTCGTTGTTCAGCCGGCTCATCAGCTCGCCGGTCTTGGTATTGGTGAAGAACCGCAGCGACATGGACTGCAAATGGGCAAACAGCGCCACCCGCAGATCGAAGGTCACGCCTTCGCCCACGCGGGCGTTTACGCGCCGCTGCCAGACATTGATCAGCCCGGTCAGGGCTGGGATTGCCAGCAGCAGCAGCGCGAGCCAGATCAGGCGCTGTAGGTCGCGCTGCGGCAGAGTGCGGTCGATCAGGTCGCGCGTCACCAGCGGGTTCAACAGGCCCAAACCGGTCGTGGTCAAGATCAACACCAGCATGGTCACGATCTGCCAACCATAAGGCCGAGCGTAGCCCAGAACCCGCCGCAACAACGTCCAAGTAATGCGCGGCTTTTCGTCTGTCGCGCGCATGGACATGAACCAACCGCCACCACCGCCATGCATCATATGAGGTCACCTCCCACTGCCAATCCTTCGATTCTTCGCTATTCTAAGCGGCATTATACTGCCGGGGTGCGTGAAATCGGGCGCCACTCGCCAAACGGCCAGGACGCTGCCGGAGAGCAGCTTTGGGTAGTTAGTGGAGGGAGGTAACGCGCAGATCGTCGAAGCGCACTTCGGCCGGCACCTTTTCAAAGGTGCGCACGAAGAGGCCAACCTGGCCGCTGCTGAACGTTGTATCGCTGACCGTGGCCACTTGCGCGCCATCGACCAGGAGCGTCAGATGGCCATCCGACCCGCAGTCCGCCCCGACACGGTAGGTGGCCTGATTGTGGCCAAAGTGCACCGATTGGCGCCAATTGTTGCTCGGATCAGTCAGGATGGTTTCATTAGACCCGTCTTTTTTCGCGATGGCGTAGTAGCCATCCGGCGTGATGCCGAGAAAATAGTAGTGTTCCATGTCAACGTAGTCGCAGACGAGGCCAAAGCCTTCGTCAGACGCAAAGCCGGTGCTGTTGGCCGAAACCTCGGCATGCAGGTCAGTCAGGTCGGTCATGGCGGCGGTGGACCAGGCTTGCCAGTTGGCCGTGCTGACTTGAATGACAAACTGGCTGTGATCAAACATGCGCTGGCTGTTGCCGTCGGCGCCGACATCCCAGCCGCCGTCGGTAGTATCAAACTTATCCTCCAACAGCAAGGCGCCCTGGGTGGGCCGAATGGGTGTGGCTGTGCCGCCAAACAGAAACGGCAGCGCCAACGCGCTGCCCAGCGTCGCCGCGGCCATCAAGCCCAGGCAAATGACAATCAGCACCGCGCCCAACAGGATCCCGGCCCAATTGTTGCCGCGGCGAGGCGGCTCGGCGCGGACTGTGACATCGGGCCATAGCA
This sequence comes from Anaerolineales bacterium, assembly GCA_043734225.1. GTDB lineage: Bacteria > Chloroflexota > Anaerolineae > Anaerolineales > UBA6663 > JAYTFQ01. Next base: position 2,940 of record JAYTFQ010000379.1, read on the forward strand.
CTCCGCGCATGTCCGCAATGGTTTGATAGCGCTGAGACGGGTTGAGGGCCATGCCACGGCCGACAGCGGCGCTGACGATGGGCGAAATGCTGGCGTCCAACTGATGCGGCAGAAGCAGGTCATCCGTGCCATAACGCTGCACGCTTTCCGGAGGCAGCCGGGCGGTGAGCAGGGTGTAGAGCGTGGCCGACAACGCGTAAATATCCGTGCGCGGGTCGGTGGTGCCCTGGCCATACTGCTCGGGCGGCGAGTAGCCGGGCGTCACGGCGCGCGCGCCCATCGTCGTTTCAAGCTGTGGGCCATACATTTTGACCAGCCCAAAATCGACCAGGACGGCCTTGCCTTCGGCCGTCATCTTGATATTGCCGGGTTTGATGTCGCGATGGAGCACCGGCGGGTGGCGCGAGTGCAGATAGTCGAGCGCATCCGCCACTTGTTTGATGATCTTTAACGCGCGCTCAGGCGCAATCGGCCCCTCTTTGCGAACCAACTGGCCCAAGTCAACCCCGTCTATAAAATCCATCACCAGATATTGCCCAAAGCCTTGGATAAAGAAGTGGTCGGTGACGCGCGGCAAATTGGGGTGTGACAGGCTGGCCAGCACGGTGGCCTCGCGCGTAAACTGGCGCCGGGCCACTTCGGAGGTATCCAAATTTTCTTTGACCGCGCAAGGCCGGTCGAGGCTCAAATCCCAGGCCTGATACACCGCGCCAAAACCACCCTGCCCCATTAGACCGTCGATGCGATAGCGACGGTCCAGCATTTGCCCTACTTTTAGCGCCATACGGGATTGTGTCTGGCCTGTTCGTTTCGAATGGCTGACGGCGCCCCAGGCCTAAGCCTTCACCACTTCGATGATGACGGCGGTGATATTGTCTGGCCCCCCAGCCGTGTTGGCCGCGTCGATCAGCGCGTCACAAGCGGCCTGCGCGCTGGCGGACCCCATTACGATCTGATGAATGACGGCGTCTTCCACCTGGCCGCTCATGCCGTCACTGCACAGCAAGATGCGGTCGCCGGCCGCCAGGGCATGCACGGAGGTATCCACTTCCACCTCGGCCCGATCGCCCATGGTGCGGTAGATGACGTTGCGCTGGTCATGCGTGCGCGCTTCCTGCTCCGTGATTTGCCCGGTGGTCACCAGGCGCTGCACCAATGAATGGTCCACGGTCAAACGCAGGATGCCGGCCGCGTTGATCAGATAGCCGCGGCTGTCGCCGACATGCGCCACGTAGGCCTGGTCGCCGTCCAGAACGGTCATCACCAGGGTCGAGCCCATATCGGTGCCGGCTGCGTGGCGCATGTCAAAAACCTTGCGGTTGGTGGTGGCGACCACCTCCTGCAGCCAGGGCAGCCGGTCTGCTCGTCCACCGTCGGCGGGTGACAGGTCCGTCAGCGCGCGCTGCGCGATGGTGTTGACAATCGTGCTGCTGGCCACCTCGCCGGCGGCATGGCCGCCCATGCCATCGGCCACCAGAAAGACACCCAGGGGGCGGCTGACGGATTGCTGGTTGCGGACGATGGCAATGGTCAACAAGCCATCTTCATTGAGTGTGCGCGCGCGGCCGACGTCGGTGCGGCGGCCAAGGCGGTAATCCAGCGAAAGCGGCGTGGACACCACCGCGCGCACTTGCTCCAAGCCGGTAGCCAGTTCGGCGGCGCTGGCATAACCGGGACCGCTCAGAGCGCGACCAAAGACCTCGTTGGCAATGGCAGGCAGCGACTTATCGAACGCGAACTGCGACTGCCCGGTGAGCCAGCTGAAGAGCTGGCGGGCCAGGGCCCGCACATCTCCCGGCTGGTCGCGCCCAGCACCAGCGGGGTCCACTTGCGCCAGGCTGAAATTGGCCCAGACTGCTTTGCCATCCACCTGCCCAAACATGGCTGGTTCCACGCGCCCGCCAAAGGTGACACCGGCGCCGTGCAAGTATTTCAGGGCCTGGGCCAGGCGCGGCCCCCACTCATACACTTGGGCGCGATCCATCTGCTCGGGCAGCGGGCTGACGGCTGGGGCCACCACGCAGCAGCGCACACTGCCCCCCACCCGCTCGTCAAAAGCGGCCAGGGGCGCGCGCACCCCGCCGTGCGCCAGGCCGCGCGCGGCCAGCTCGAAAGCCGGGCCGAAAAAGTCGCGCGTGGTGGCCTCGGTCAGCCCCAGCGCCGGGCGCAAAACGCCCTGCGGCGCGCCGCAGATCGAACACTCAGAAAGGCCGCGCGCGTGCACCGCGCCGCAGCGGTTGCACTGCCAGGCGGAGGCGGCCGTGCCGCGCGCCAGATCGGCCACCAGGTAACGCTGATGTTTGGCGTCGCCGGCCACGGTTTCAGTCAATTGGAACCGATCGCCAAAAATGGCGCCGCGCGGCCGGGAGCCAAAAGGCAGACGCGTGGACAAAGGCTGAGTGGCGGTGTGCGGGCTGTCGGCGCCGCTGACGACACGCAGTTGCTCGGTGGGCGCGCTGGTTGCCAGTGTGTCCTGGGTGGAGGCCGGAACGGGGGTATCGTCCAGTTGGCTGGGGGGCGGCCCCACGCGCCGAAAGACGTATTCGGTCTCGCCAAAAGACAAGCGCGCGCCGTCGTACAGCAAGTTTTTGCGAGTTGGGCTGCCATCGAGGATCAGCCCATTCACGCTATCCAGGTCTTCGACGTACAGGCCCAGGCGCGGATCCGTGGCGATACGCGCGTGCAGATAAGACACTGTCGGCGCATTCACCACCAGGCTGCTGGCGGGCGAGCGGCCAATTACGGCCGGCAGACGATCTAGTGTGAATTGCTGGCCGTTGGCGTCAACCAGGTACATGCCGGGCGGCAAACTCACCGGACGGTTGGGCTGGGTTGAATCAACTGGATAGGACGCCGGCGCGGACGCGGCCTGCGGCGCCAGCGCCGGCGCCGCGGGCGGCGTTGTCCGCGAGCGCCACTGCCATAAGCGATACAGCACATACAAAACGATGGCCGCGAGAACAGCCACCAGCGCCAGGATGGCCACGATGGCCGGCAGTTCTATGGCCGCAAAAATGCGCTCGGAAATCATCCGCTATCCCTTCTGCTTGGCCGACAGGCATTGCAGCCGGCGCGTCTATGATAGGTGATGTATGCACTCAAGGCAAATGTTGCCGGCGGGGGCTGATGAGTGACCAACTGCGGCGGACGAAGGCTTAAGCGACAGTTGAGCCGGGGGCTGCCGAGCGAACGACTGACGCCGAACGGAACGCCATTCGGGAGCGGCTATGTCAAGTGGCGCAATCGGGGAACGACCAGGAGGATGACGACGAACAGGATCAGCGCCACGACCGCGCCAATGCCGATGGTGAAGCTCAGCCCCCAGTATTCGGCCAGGTTGCCCATGGCCAGGTTGCCGAATGGCGCAAAGCCAAAAAAGGTAAGGGTATACAGGCTCAACACGCGGCCGCGCATTTCATCGCCGACCCGCATTTGGAGCATGGTGTTGATCAGCGTGAATTGCAGCATGAAGAACAGGCCAAGTGCCAGGGCCAACAGCAGCGAGAGGCTGTACACGTTTACATAGGCAAACGCGAACAGTATGACCGGGAAGGCCAGGCTGGTCCACACCAGCCACCTGCCCCGGCGGCCGCCGCCGGTGCGGGCGATGATCAGCGCGCCCAAAACTGCTCCGACGCCCGTGGCGGCATTCAGCAAGCCATAGCCCGTGGCGCCCGAGTGCAGCACCTGGTCGGCGAAGGCCGGCAACACCGTGGCATACGACAGACCAAAGACCGCGTACACCAGGGCAATCAGCAGCAAGGCGAATAAATCAACCTGGTGCCAGACGAAGCGCAGACCGCTGGCCATGGCGCTCAATGGGGCCGCGACCGAGCGTTGGATGGTACGCGGCGGCAACTGCATGGCCCACAGGCCGGCGATCACGGCCAGATAGCTGAGACCATTGAGCAAGAAGCACCAGGCCGCCCCCACGCTGGCCAGCAGCAGCCCGCCGATGGCGGGCCCAATGACGCGGGCCGAGTTGAACATCATCGAGTTCACCGCGATGGCATTGGTCAGGTCTTCGCGCCCGACCATCTCGACCACGAAGGCCTGGCGCGCTGGGCCGTCGAAGGCATTCACGACGCCCAGACCAGCCGCCAGAAGGACGATGTGCCACACCTGGACGGTGTGGGTGAAGGCCAGCGCGGCAAGTATGAAGGCCAGCAGCATGGCGCCGACCTGGGCTCCGATGAGCACGGCGCGTTTGGGCACCCGATCCACAATCACCCCGCCAAAGGGCGAGATAATCAGAGCGGGAATCGCCGCGGCAAAACCGACGATGCCCAACGTCAGGTCCGAATGGCTGATCTGGTAAACCAGCCAGGCCTGAGCCACCGCCTGCATCCAGGTGCCGGCGACTGAAACGAGCTGCCCGCCAAAGTAAAGCTGGAAATTGCGGTGGCGCAGCGAACGGAAGGTGCCGTCCGCCGCGCGTGTGACGGCCGCACCCGGCGGAACCGAGCCAGACTGGGAGTTGGCGGATCCTGGCGCTGGTGCTGCAGACGGCAGGTTGGCTTGTTTGCGAGGCGCAGTCATGCCGAGCGCGATTCGGCTTCGTCTGCCGGCGGAGGCGTGAAAAGAACGTGCAGGGTCTCCATGGCGGCCGCCACCGTGGCGAGCTGCTCCGGCGACAGGCTCGCCAGTTGTTTGGACAGGCGGGCCTGTGTGGCGCGGCGCGCGGCGCTCCAGGTGGAGCGGCCCAGGGGCGTCAAGGATAAGGCGACGCGCCGGCGGTCTTTGAGGGAGGCCGAGCGCGAGACCAAGCCGCGTGTCACCAGGCCCTCGACCAGGGTGGACATCGACGGCAGGCGCAAACCAACATGCTCGGCCACTTCAGACAGAGAGGCGTTTTCGTTCCGGCCCAAATAGGCCAACACGCGAAAGTGCGGCACGGATAGTTCCGGACCGCGGTGCGCGCGCATTTCGGCGCGCACCACGCGCATCACCAGCGGCACCACATCTAATACTTCGCGCGCGCAGTCGTCCGAGGTAATTGCCATTGCTTTTGCCTGATTACAGTTAGGGAATCAAACTTTATCATGCGGCCCACTCAGTGTCAAACCGTGATGCCCATTTCCCGCTGTCTCAATGACCACCAGCCAGACTGACCTTATGTCACCCGCCGCTGCATTTACCTATTTCCGCCGCTCCCGAAGGGGACCGCTTGCGCCGCTTCACGACGGGTGCGGGCAATCCGGCTGGAAAGAGTCACATGCCCCCAAAACGGGATCCGTTTCCCGAAGGACTAACTCATCCTCAGCCGCCCATCGCTCCCTAAAATTCGACCGTGGTTAATCGAGGTTGCGGATGGCGGGATGGGCCAGGGCCGCCAGCGCGACAACCGCTGTGGCCAGCCCGCCAGCGACGAAAATGGCCGGCGGGCCAAAGCGCTGGGTGGCCCAGCCGGCCAGCGCCAGCCCCACCGGCAGCAGGCCAAACGAGCCGAGTGAATCGATGCTGACCACCCGCCCCAGCTGTTCGTTGGGCACCATCGACTGAAGCGAGTTCGTCCAGACCAGGTGGCCGGCTTCCAAGGCCGCGCCATTGATGAGCGCCGCGGCCAGCAGCACCCACAGCGGCGGCAGCAAACCAAAAAGGCCCAGCATTAGCGCTGCCAGCGCCGTTGTGCCATACATCACCAGCCCGCGCCGGCGGATGCGGACATACCGGCCGAGCCAGACGCCGCCGATGATGTAGCCAATTGGGAAAACCGAATACAGCAGCCCGAGCGTGGCCACATCGGCCTTCAGCGAGTCTTTGACCAGGAACGGCATGGCAATCGCATACGGGCCAGCCAGGGTGACATTCGTCAGGCTGAAAACCAGGATGGTGATCCACAGCCACGGCGCGGCAAACACGGTGGCAAAGCCCTGGCGCAGGTCATGCCACCAGGGCCGGCTGGGCCCGGGCGGGGCGGCCGGCGCGGGCAAGCCGGCGCGCAGCAGGGGCGTGAGCAGCAGGGTGGACACGCCAAACGACAGGGCATTCAGGAGGAATGCCGCCGGTGGGCCGACCGAGGCCACCAGCGCCGCGCCCACGGCCGGCCCGGCCACACGCCCCAGGTTCAAGCTCAGGCTGGTGAGCGAGTTGGCGCTGGGCAAATCGCCTTCCGGCACAATTTGGGGCACCAGCGCGGCATAGGCCGGCTGAAAGAAAGCATCTACAAAACCAAAGAACAGGCTGGCAACAAAGATATGCCAGACCTCCAGCCGGCCGGTGAGGCCCAACACGGCCACGGCCAGGGCGATCACGGCGCGGGCGGCATCGGAAGCCAGCATCAGGGCCACGCGTGACACGCGGTCCACCGCCACGCCGCCGACCAGCGAGAACAGTACCGAGGGGGTGATGGCGAAAATTAACACCAGGCTCATAGTCTGCGCCGAGCCGGTCTTCTGCAGCACCCACCAGGCCAGCGCGATTTCGTAGACAAAATCGCCGAGGCGCGACAGGCTCTGCCCGGTCCAGAGCAGCGCGAACGGACGCAGACGCAGCGCGCGAAAGAGAGTCATGTGAGTCGATCGGTAAGGCGCGGCCAGCCGAGACGGCCCGCTCACTATAAAC
>JAYTFQ010000380.1:0-1852 GCA_043734225.1 Anaerolineales bacterium
CTGAACAGGAGGGCAGCGGCAGCCAGTGTGCCCGCGGCCAGCGGGGCCAGCAGGAGGGCCAGGCGGGCCGTTGGAGCGGGCTGCGTGCTGGCACGAGGCGGGTTTGGGTTGGGCATGAGGCCTCTTGAATGGTGAGTGATAAGTCCAGGGTTAAGGCGTGGGCGATGGGCCGGGCGGGACAATTGTGGGCGGGAGAGCGGCGGCGGGCGGGCTGGTGCGCTGGTAGTCGAGCTGGCCATTGGCCACTTCGCCGGCGACCACCTGGCCATCGCCAAAGAAGGTGAGGTGGTCGCCGCTCAGGCTGAAGCGGTAGGTCTGCGAGCAGGGGTGGCTGTCGTAGCCTTGCCAGCATTTGCCGTCGATGTGGATGTGCGTGGCATCGACCAGCGCATAACCGCCGGTGACGGTGGTGAAGGTGTTGGCGGACTCTACCAGCAGTTCCACCAGCAGGCCCTGGTCGCGCAGCTCGATGTCGGGCTGGGCGAGTGAGCCGAGCGGGTCGGCGACAAAGCCGGGCGGGACGGGGTCGAGGCGATGCCAGCGGCCCAGGAGGAAGACAGCGGACCGCTGCGCGGGACGGGCGAGGGACGAGGGAACGCAGGCAGAAAGCGCCAGGAGAATTACGGACGCCAAGACCTTGAGACGCATGCTACTGACAATCTGGATCCAAGAAGGCCGCGGCGGAAAAACCCTGCTCAATATACGGCGCATACACGGTCAGGTCAGGCCAACCCTGGAACATATCATGGAAATCACTGAGATTCCATTCGCCGATGTGCGGCAAAAACAGATTGTCTCGCATGAATCGGATCGCGGATTGAGGCGTCAGACGGGCGGTTATCTCGTCCAATGGCACGTAGGGCCCAAAGGATGGCAGCATTCTGACGTCGCCAAAGCTGCCGGGCTTGCCCAGATCAACAAATGCGGTTCGGTCAGGCACCGGCCGCCCAGCATAATGCGCGGCTTGACTGAGGTCCAGGGGCACACGTCTTGAGGGAAGCTCATACCAATCGACCGGCCGGCCGTTCTTATAGTAGCAAAACCACCAGCTCTTATCTTCCTCGATGAAACCACAATCAAGCGCGCGGACCCCGAGGCTTGCCACGATCTCAGAAAAAGGGAGCAAGGGCGGATACCGCCCCGTCGTCAGATCAAAGCCTAATAACCGCAACCAGCCAGGATAAATCGTAAACCAGGCCAGGGCTTGATGCTTGCCACCCAGGTATTTCGACAACTGCTGGAGCTGACTTAAGTCTGCGCTTTCGGCCAACATCACCAATCGGTATAGGCGCGCCTGAAAAAGTCGCTGCACGGCGTTGGAAAACGCATCCGGATCCATCTCGACATAAACGCCAGACCAAAATGGATAGCCCATCAGACTCTCGGCCTCCTGCATCCTGCCTTCTGCTTTCTTGCTCTTGTTTTTCTCCGCGCGCTCGGCGTGCTCAGCGGTGAATATCTCCAGCCAGCTTCGCGGTCAGCGTTGGCGCGGGTGGCGCACGCGGCGTTGGGCCTTGGTGAGCGTGGCGTCGATCTTGGCGGCGCCCTCGGCCAGGGCCATGCCGGAGGCGGCGCCGAAGAACACGTCGCCAGGGTAGTGGTCGCCCAGGTAGATGCGCGAGAAGGCGACCAGGCCGGCGATGAGGAAGAACAGCCAGCGCAGGCGCGGGAAGAAGCGGCTGAAGAGCAAGGCGCCGCCGAACGCGCCGGCCGAGTGGCCGGAGGGGAACGACCAACTGCCGGGCTTTTTGCCGATGACGGTGGCCTGGATGACGTCGATGAACGGGCGGTGGCGGCGGACGTAGGTCTTGATGGGGAACTCGACGGCGGCGCTGGAGAGCGCCAGGGGCAC
>JAYTFQ010000381.1:0-5655 GCA_043734225.1 Anaerolineales bacterium
TCCCGGCGCCACGCACAGCTTTTTTGATCGGCGCTATGCCGAATTCGCCGAAGCCTCGGCCGACTCCTGGCAGCGCATGCTCAGCTTTATTCACGCCCACAGCCCGAACTAGACCAGCCCGATTTCAGAACGATTCCGAGAGCGCGTGCCGGGCACGCGCTCTTAGCTCATTTCCGAGTCTTTGCAGCAAGGCTTGCGCCTAGCCTTCGCCATCTCCACCGTGTTGGCCTTGCTAGCCGCCCGGGCCTCCCTGTTGCGCGGGCAGCGCGTGATTTACAGACAGGACCTGTAGGCGATGAAAGGCGTCGAGGTCGGCCACAGGGCCGAATAACCTTCGGCAGCGCCTACCGCGCCGTCGCCGAACCGACTACAATCAGCTGATATGACGACCGCGCCGGTGCTTCAGCTCAATATCCGCCCGAATATCATTGAGCTGACCTGGGGTCATCCCGATCCGGCCTTATTACCCGTGGCTGCCCTGCGCCGGGCGGGTTTGGCGGCGCTCGATCAATACGGCTCGGATGCCATGCAATACGGCCATCCGGCCGGCCCTGGCCCACTGCTGGAATGGTTAGCCGAGCGCATCGGCCGGCAGGAGGGCCGCGCGCCGGCGCTGGATGAGCTTATGACAACCGGTGGCATCTCGCTCGGGCTGGATCAATTGCTCAGCCGGCTGGCAGTGCCGGGCGATACCATCCTGGTCGAGTCGCCCACCTATCACCTGGCAGTCCGCATCCTGCGCGATCACCGGCTCAATCTGGTGCCGGTGCCCAGTGACCTGGATGGGCTGCGCCTCGACGCGCTGGGCCAGATCTTGGCCCGGCTAAGAGCGGAGGGCACGCATCCGCGCGCCCTGTATCTGGTGCCCACCTTCAACAACCCCACCGGCCGCTCGCTAGCCGACGACCGCCGGCTGGCGCTGGTCGATCTGGCCGAGGCGGAAGGCCTTTTGATCATTGAGGATGACGTCTATCGCGAGCTGTACTATGACGGGCCCGCGCCGGCCTCGCTGTGGAGCCTGGCCGCGCCGGGCGTAGTGGCGCGCCTGGGCTCCTTTTCAAAAACGCTTGGGCCGGGCCTGCGCCTGGGGTGGATGACGGGCAGCGCTGAACTGGTGCAGGGTATCGTCGACGGCGGACTGCTCGACAGCGGCGGCGGCACCAACCACTACACCGCCCTGGTGGTGGCCGCCCTGTGCGCCGCCGGCGATTACGACGCCAACCTGGTCAGGCTGCGGGACAATTACCGGGCGCGCCGCGACACTCTGGTTGCCGCCCTGCGCCAATATCTGCCATCCGGCTGCCAGGTCCAGGCGCCGGGCGGCGGTTTTTTCGTGTGGGTTGACTTGCCCGCTGGCGTAGACAGCCAGGCGCTGCTGCCGCCAGCCGAGGCAGCCGGCATGTCATTTATCCCGGGCAGCAAATTTCATTTGGACGGCAGCGGGCACTCCAGCCTGCGGCTGGCGTTAACCCTGTACCCGCCCCAGGCGCTGGCCGAGGCCGCGCGCCGCCTGGGCGCCGCGCTGGACAGCGTGCCCGGCGCGGCACACTAATCGATACTTGCGGACCAGTTGGCTGACTGGTATGGTTTCTAATCTTATAGTTGAGGACTCATTCAAATGTCGCTGCCAATTCCCGAAAAGTTTCAGGATCTGTTTGCCCGCCCCTTGCTGTGCGCTCTGACGACGGTCAACCCGAATGGCCAGCCGCACAGTGTGCCGGTGTGGTGCGATTTCGATGGTCAGCATGTGCGCGTCAACGCGCCGGCGGCTACCAAGAAAGCTCGCAACTTGCAGGCCAATCCCAGGCTGACGCTGCTGCTGATGGATCCGCAACAAACCAGCCATTGGATCGAAATCCAGGGCCATGTGGGCCAGATGAATGATGAGGCCCATGGTGCCCGCGAACACATCAACCAGTTGTCGGAAAAATATACCGGCAACCCTGTTTATCAGGCCTATGGCGCCAGCGGCATCGAACGCCGCATGTATGTGATCGAGGCCGAGAAAATTAACGGCCGGTAGCCAGCTTCGGCCACGCGGGACCGTCAAGGCAGCCAGCCGCTCCGTGCCATCTCCATCTGATCGTCCAGGCACACTCAGCGTGTGTTGCTTTTCCGGCTTAGGCAACCGGCTGCGCGTGCTGACCAGCGGCCTGGCCCTGGCAGAAGCCACTGGGCGGCATTTTCGGTGTTTTTGGCCGCGCGCCAAGGACAGCGGCGCCGCGTTCTCCGAGTTATTCGAAAGCGACCTGGATGTCATTGGCGAAGAACCGCCGGACATTAGGTCGTGGCCGGTGTACGGCGGATGGTTTGATCCGCCGCTGCCCGACCTGCTGCTATCCGGCGCTCCCGAGCTAAAGATCAGCACTTCGGATTGGCTGCTGCAGCCGCGTCTCTATCCGGCGCATGCTGCGCACAGCTTGCGCTGCGCCGCGCTTTTCAGCGGAATGCGCCCGGCCGCGTACGTGCAATCCCAAATTGAGGCGTTTCGCGCCGCGCGCTTTCGCCCCACGATGATTGGCGTGCACTTACGGCGCGGCGACTTTTTGCGCGCGCAGCCGGACAACGCTGCCAACACGGCGCCAGCGCTGACGGCAGTGGCCAGCCAGCTTGAGCGCCTGCCCGACGCGGGCATTCTGTTGTGCACGGATGACGGCGCACGAGATCCATGGACCGGTCAGCCGCGGCAAGAGGGTGTCAACGGCCTGTTTATCCAGCGCTTTGGCCCCCGTGTGGTGAGCACCACACCCCGCAGCCTGGATCGGCGCCAACCCGAAGCCGTGCAGGATGCGCTGATCGATCTACTGCTGCTGCGGCAGACCCAGGCCTTTGTCGGCACCACCGGAAGCTCATTTTCGGAAATGGCCATGTTTGGCCGCAGCAGCCCTAAAGTCTTGTGTCACGCCCACACCCCGGCGGTCATCCGGGCTACGCGTCTGGATCGCCTGGTGCAGCGCGCCATCTATCACAAGTACAAACGGGATATTCCGGCACGGAATTTGTACTATCACTATACCGAACGTCCGCGTTGGTGGCTGCGTGGACAACTGCAGCGGCACTGGCCGGCGTTATATCACTGGCTGCGAGCCAAGCGAGGGTTGCCCAACGATTAATGGGCGCAAGCGCTGCACACCCCGCAAATGCGGCCAGTGCTGAGGCAGATGTGGCCGACTGACGCATATCGGGTTGTCGCAAATGAAGTTCAGCTTTTTCGCCCAATTGGTCGGTGTGCTCCTGATCCCGTTGGCGCTGGGCGCTATTTCGCTGACCCAGGACGTCGTCATCCACCAGGTTGCGGCCCTGCCAATCGATGTTTCTCAGCCTCGCCCATTGCCGCAGGACAGCAGGTTCGCCCGGTCCGCCGCGTTGGCCGCGGACAACTTCATGGTGGCCGTCAGCACGCCTGCCGCGCCCAGCCTTGCCAGCCCGCAGTTGGGTGTCCGGGCTGGCTCGGCCGCTACCTCCGCGCGCAACCCTGACGCCGTTTCCACACCGGACCCGTTCCAGTTTTTCCTGCCAGGTATTATCTGGCAGCTGCCCCGGCCGTCTCAAACCCCGACGCAGCCCGAGCCCCCGGCGGTTACGCCTGCTTCGGGCTGGCCCGATGGATTGGCCAGCCGTACCGCCAGCAAGCTGGGCCTGCATGTGGTGCGCAACAATGATCCGTACATTATGGAATTTGCGCGGCGCGTCCGGCCGCGGGTCATGAAGAGCGTGGACGACCTGGGCTGGCTGAGCGATGTCAAGCTGGCCTCGCCCAACACCATCACCATTGGTCGCATCAGCGGCCAGAACGAGAACTGGCCGGAGGAACTGGCGCCAGATGCCGCGGCGCGCCAGTTCATCGATACCAATCTGGACAAGTACCACCTCAACCCCGGCGTGGATTATTGGGAAGGCTGGAACGAGTTTGTGCCAGGAAGCAAGGCGCGCTGGCAATGGTACGCCGCCTTTGAGGCCGCGCGGGCGTGCGATATGCAGGCCCTGGGGCTGCACGCCGCCATCGGCGGCTTTGCCGCCGGCACGCCCGAGTACAACGAGATGGCCTATTTTGTGCCAGCCCTGGTAGCCGCGTATCGCTGCGGCGCCATCTTCACTTTGCACGAGGGCGTTTCCCCCCTGCCCGGCTGTGGCGTATCGATCAACCAGGCGGGCATCATCCCCGGCGCGCCCAACTTTCCTGGCATCAACCTGGGCTATCTGATGCTGCGTTACCGCTTCTGGTACGAAGGCTACCTGCGGCCATTTGGCCTGGCCGATCTGCCCTTGGTGATCAGCGAGGTGGCTGTGGGCGGCATTGTTCCAGGTCAGCCGTGCAATGGCCCCGGCGGCGCGAGTTGGAAAGACTTCTCCAACTTTTGGATCCAGCACGGCGTTGGCCCGAATGGGCCGCAAGCCTGGACCAACCTGCTCGCCTGGTACGACTCGGAACTGCGGGTCGACCCGTACGTCATCGGCACGACCATCTTCACGGCGGGCGGTGTCCCTGGCTGGGATGGCACCGACCTGCATAACGTTATCATTCCGCTGTCGTATTACGATACATCACAACTGCATTGACCTCCGCCAGCGCGGCTCGAATATCACCCTCAAGCGGCTGGGTTTTCACATCGCCTTTGGGCGCCGCATCCGCGCTATGCTGGGCCAACCGGTCAGTTTGAAATAACCGGTTGGCTGGCCGGCCGCGGCTTCGTCAACGCACCCACGATCTTGTGGATGACAATCAGCGCGACGATGGCCAGCGGCAGAAAGAGCGGCACGAAGCACACCAGGGTATAGCCGGTGGTGGCGGCGGCCAGGGTGGCCAGCCGGGCGTTCAGATATTCCTGTTCGGTCAGTTTCCGGCTGGTGCCCTCGCCCGTCGAATTGCAGTAAATGTCGTTCGACTGCCCGGCGAACGCTCGACCGTTTGCGTCGACACCAGTCCCGATCTGGCTGTGATCGATGCTGACCGTCTCCCCAGGATGGCACACCAGACCCAGACGGTCCGCCAGCTTGAGATGAAAATCCGGCGCGACAGCCGTCAGGGCGGCGCCAGCCGTGCCGCCAAAGAAGCCCGCGCCCACGAATATCACCGCGAACATCACGGCCAACACCACAAGGTCTACCACCAGCTCAATCAGTACGCGTTTCATGAATTAGGATCCTATCTCAATGTTTCTCAAGCATACACCGTTCGGGCGTTTTCATTTGTTCTCCCACACCCACACGCCCCCATACTCCCATACCCACACACCCCCACCATCATTTTCGCCGGGTGTAGAATGACCATCTTGACCACCCTCCCGGACGTTGCCAGCCGTGCTGGGCAGCTTGCCGGTCTCGAACAGGCCAACTTGATTCGTCTGGCCGGAGCCGAGCCCGAGCGGGAATGTCTGCGCCGGGCCCATGACCCGGTGCAAACCATGGATGCGCCGGCGCTGGAGTGGATGGTGCTGGTTGCGCTGGGCCGTCGCCGCTATAATCGGCCGCAACCCCTATGAGCATCTCTATGCCCTTCCGCAAATGCTGCCTGTCTGTTGGCCTTGGTGTTATGCTCCTGGTCAGCGCCTGCGCCGAGCCGGCGCCTGTGCCAACGGGCATTGTGCTGCTGGCCAGCGCCACGGCCTCACCCACCGCCAGGCCAACCTACATCCAGGCGGTGCGCGATACGGC
>JAYTFQ010000382.1:0-8411 GCA_043734225.1 Anaerolineales bacterium
AGGACGCCTGAGCAATCTACGCTTTCAGTCAGAAGTGCGCCGGGTGACCTTGGTTCAGCGGCAACGGGCAGCTCGACTGGGCCATGCTGGCCCAACGCGTCAGCGCTAGCTGGAGAATTGGCCGTGCCGGGCGCTATCTGGGCCGCGCCGGGCAGAACCGGCTCCACGAGCAAGACAGCCGCGGATATTAGCGATAAGACACCTGACCACTTCATGCCTCACCTGTGTCTCTCCGGTCGCCCAGGGTAACTGGTCGTACCCCGGGCCGGCCTGGCTCTGGTGAGCCTGATTGCGCCTCGCCTGGCGCCCTCTGGTTGTGGTTAACATCATACGTCAATTGCCGGAGACAGTCGTGCAGTTGCTCTACACGTGATTGTTAGGCGGCTAGAGGAAAGTAGCGTATGTTAGAGATAAGCGCGACTTGGCGCTACCGGCCCAGGAGGGTCTGAATGCGCCGACAGGCGCTGCTGCCACCCGTAACCCCCGAGGAATGGCAAGAACCGAGCCGTTGCCCGCAGGCCAAGTCCGCCGAGCGGAATTTCCGAATCCACGAGGTGGTCGTCGAGCCGGTGCGGGATACGGATCTGTACGGCGGTGACGGCCCGACGGCATAATTGCCTGCATTGCCATCTGTCGTTTGAAGTCAGCCAGCGTGCCCGTCACGAGATTGGACTGCGCCGGCTCCCGGCTGCGCCGGAACAATTGGTTCACGGCAGTAGACAGACGTGACAAAAGCTTCATAGCGAATTGTGTATGCCTGCTCGACACAACTGTTTACGCTTCCAAATGTGGTACGTTGCACGGCGGTCTGGGAGCGTAGCACAGTCAATTTGCCGCCCAAATTCGCGCTAATGAAGTGGGTAGCCAGCACAACCCATGGCGGCGCGCCCAATAGCGGAAATGCATGGCATACCCTTTGCCGGTTCGCTCACTCAGGGCTGAATGCCCCACAGCCGCAGCGTGCCATTCGTCGACTGCGACACGATCAGCTTGCCATCCGGTGAGAAGCCCAGGCTGGTCACGGCGCTGCTGTCCAAGGTGGCCAGCGCGGGCCCGCCGGCCACCGGCCACAGTTTGACGCCGTCGCCGCCAGAAACAAGCAGCTTGCCGTCCGGCGAGAAGGCCAGGTTAGTCACCGGCTGGGTATGCCCGCTCAGGCTGGCGAGCACCTGCCCGCTGGCCAGGTCCCACAGCTTCACGCTGCCATCGGCAAAACCGGTGGCCAGGGTGTGGCTGTCGGGCGAGAAGGCCGCGCTCCGCAGCGTGCCGGGCGCACCGCTGAAGGTGTCGATGGCCTGGCCGCTGGCCGCGTCCCACAGCCGGGTTTCGTTATAGAAAGCCTGCGAGAGCAGCACCTTGCCGTCCGGCGAGAAGAGCACGCTCAGCACCCCGCCCTGGGTATGCCCGCTCAAGCTGCGGGCGGCGCTGCCGCTGGCCACGTTCCACAGCGTAATCGTCTTGTCTTCCGAACCGGCCGCCAGTGTCTGGCCGTCCGGGGAGAAGGCCACGCTGTAGACGAATCGGTGACCGGTCAAAGTGTGCAGCGCCTGGCCGCTGGCCACATCCCACAGCCTGGCCGACTCGTCAAACGACCCCGAGGCCAGCGTCTGGCCGTCCGGTGAGAAGGCTACCGCAAACACAGAACCGCCATGCCCGCTGAGGGTGCGTAGCTCGTGGCCGCTGGCCACATCCCACAGCTTCAAGACATGACTACCGGGCGCCGCAGACACATCCGCCGACCCGGAGGCCAGCGTGTGGCCATCGGGCGAGAAGGCCACGCTTTCGACGCCGTACGGGTGCCCGCTCAGGCTGCGGGTGGCGCCGCTGGCCGTGTCGCGCACTTTCACCGTCCCGTCGAACAGGCCATAGGCCAGCGTTTGGCTATCGGGTGCGAAGGTCACCGCGGCCGTCACATCGTCCGCCGGCAGCGTGTTGAGCAGTTGGCCGGTGGCCGGGTCCCACAGCTTGGTGGACTCGTTTGAGCTGGAGGCCAGCGTTTTGCCGTCCGGCGAGAAAACTACGCTGTGTAAGTAATCGATATGCCCGCTGAGGACGTGGCTGAGCACGTAGCGCTGGCTGCCGCTGGCCACGTCCCACACTTTCAGCGTTTGATCATTCGCCCCGCCGCCGAAGGCCAGCGTCTGGCCATCCGGCGCGAAGGCCATGGCGGCGGCCTCGCCCACGTTCCAGGTGCCGAGCAGCTTGCCCGCGGCCACATCCCACAGCGTCAGCATCTGGTCAAGCGCCGCCACGGCCAGCTTGCTGCCATCCGGTGAGAAGGCCAGGCTGGTCATATAATCGCCGCTCCAATAAACGCTCAGACCGCCCAGGCTGTGCAGCGCCTTACCACTGGCCACGTCCCACACGGTCACCGTTCCGGCCATCGCATCCCCAAAGGCCAGCGTCTTGCCATCCGGCGCGAAGGCCAGGCTTTCCACCAGGGCCTCGCCTTTCAGGCTCCACGTGCGCAGCGCGCGTCCCGTGGCCAGGTCCCACAACTGCACGGTGTGGCTGTCGGAGGCCGCCGCCAGCAGGCTGCCATCCGGCGAAATGGCCAAGGGCTGCCAGATCACCTGGTATGGGTTGGTCACGGTGCTGCTATAGCCGTACCGGCTGCCGAGCGGGCGCCCACTGGCCGCATCCCACTGGCCCATGCTGTTGGTATTGGCAGCCGTCAGGGTTTTGCCGTCGGACGAGAAGGCCGCATAGCGCAGCTCGCCGGCCGTCTCGATAAACAGGCTTTCGCTCAGGGTTTGTGAGTCGTAGAGGTGGATGCCGTTCGCGGACGGGACCGCCAGCAGCTTGCCGTCCGGCCAATAGGCGGCGTTGTACACCACGCCGGTGCCCCACCGGCCAACTTCCACCACTTCTTTGGCATTCTCCGCCGAGATGAGGCGGCTGCGCTGCGGCGTGGGCGCGGCGGTAGTGGCAGGCGTGGCAGTCGAGGCAGTCGTGGCGCTGGGCGCGGCGCTGGCGGCCGCCGTGGCCGGCCCAGCCGCTGTGGGCGAAGCCGCGCCGGTGGCCACGGGCAGCGCCCTGGCATTGCCCGTGGGCGAGGCCAGCGCTTGCCCGGCCGGGGTGTTGTTCGGCTGGGGCGACGTGCTCAGCGCCGGGCTGAACAGGTTGCAGTTGACCAACAGCAGCGCGCCAAGCGCGAGTGTCAGCCGCAATGCATTTTTGATCATGCTGACGGCCTCCAGGGCCGTGCCGGGTCAGCCCGGGCCAGGCGCCGCGGTGAACGTTTCGCGCGCGTGCTCACCTGGGGGAGCACTGTATCACCGTTTACGGCCTGGGCAGTAAGAGCGCCGGCGGGCGCGCCCATCCCGAGGCGGCCAGCAGCAAGGCGAGCGCCAGTCCCATTCGGTCAAGCCAACGAGGTCTCACCGCGGTCTCTTTGTGTTGCAAATGATGGCCGATCACTTTGTTACGAGCGGGAGCCTGACTCCAAACCGATAGAGCTCAAACGCGCCCACGTCGCAGCGTAGAGCTGTACCGCCGAAGACGGGCCGCGGAAAACCGCGCTGGTCGGTCGGTGGACAGGTGGCGTTATTGGCCACGTCGATCGCCAGGCTTGTAGCCGTCAGGGCGTTGGTTTGGGTGGGGCCGCCGTTATCAGCCAGCAGCGCCAAGAGCGCGCCGCGCACATGGAACTGGTCGCCGTCGGTGCCGGTGGCGCTGGGCACCATGGTGCAGTCCGGCTCCATCATCACGTTGTAGCCTCGCGAGATCATCGTTCCGGAACAATCCGTAATATTGTTTACGCCAAATGCATTGTGGTTGTGAGCCAGCAAGCTGTTCTTGACGTAGACCGTGCCGCCGTTGTTGGCGATCGCGCCGCCAATTTGGTCGGCGTCGACGGAATGGTAGGCCAAGGTGACGTTGAGCAGGTTGACGGTGTTGGTGCGATAGACGAAAATGCCGCCCCCGTCGCCCCCGTCATTTCCGAACAGACCATGCCCGGTGAGGTTGCCGCTGACAGTGGAGTTGATGATCTTGACCACCCGGTTGAACAGCGGGCTGCCGTCAACATAGAGCCCGGCACCGCTGCCGCTCGCCCCATTGGTGCCGCCGCCGGCGCCATTGCCTGTCACGTTGCCGCGAATGGTACTTCGGTTCAGGGTCAGCGTGCCCTGGTTGGCGGCCATGCCGCCGCCGAAACCGGCACGTCCGCCTGTGTCGCTGCCATGTGCGCCCGCGCCGGTGACGTTGCCGCTGATGGTGCTGTCATTCAGCGTGAGGCTGCCGCGGTCGTTGTAAATTCCACCCTCATAGCCGCCCGAGCCCCCGACACTGTTTGGAGCGTTGTCCTCAGCCGGTGTACCCGTGATGTTGCCGCTGACCGTGGTGTCGTTGAGGGTCAAATTGCCGCGATCGTTTGAGATGCCGCCCCCTTTGGCGCCGGCTGCTGCGGCGCCACCCCCCGTCTGGTTGTTGCTGACGACGACATAGTTCAAAGTCAGGCTGGCCAATTCGCTACGGATGCCGCCCCCGGTTTGGTCGGTCAGGGAACCCGTGCCAGCCTGTCCGTGACGGATGGCGAGGCCGGTGAGCGTGACGGTCACGGCCGCGGTAATGCGTATCACCTGGCCGATCTCTGCACCGTCGATGGTAGTGCTGGCGGCGCCTTCCCCTATAAGGTTCAAGCTTTTGTCGATGGTCAAACGCTCGAAATAGGTACCGCAGGCGCCGACGATCAGGATGGTGTCGCCAGCGGCGGCAACGCTAATGGCAGCGGTGATGGTGGCGAAGCAGCCACCGGTGCCGCCCGGGTTGACGCGCAAGTTGTTGGCCTTTGCGCCCGGCGCTGCCCAACCAGACGCATCCAGCATCATACCGAGCCCCACTCCAATCCGGCCATACAGTCGAGAGGTCATCTGCTAACTACGTGGTATCCTCAACACCCTTTCAACTATAGAGCTTCCACCGGCGGGCCCGAAAAGTTACCGTAGTACCATTGCTCCACCGTGAAAGCGCGCTGCTCGGCCGAACTAGGCACGAGGGAGCTTGTTTCGAGCCCTGCCGCGTCATTCATCAGTGATCATGTCGAATTGCCCGCAACACCCCCATCACGGACGACCATATTCGCAAAGGGCTTGATTTCTACATCAATTCACATATAATTCAATTTATGGTCTCGTTACGTCTATTGACTGGCAGTGCAATGACGGCGTAGGTTCCTTAGCCAAATCGCCAGTTTTTACAACAGACCCTTAGCCGCAATTGGCGAAAAGCCGAATAAGGGTGCGCCAAAAGCGCATAAGGTACTGCAGAACCCACATTCGGCGGTTCAAATCCGCCCGTCGCCTCTTGAAAGTTGAAAAGCCCTGGAAATCCAGGGCTTTTTTGTTTCTCAACGATTACGGATAGCGACTCGGAACGGAGCTTTCCGGTCCTTCGGCCAGCGCGTACGCCACCGCCTCATCCAGCCCCATCGTCCGGCCACTGGCCCAGGCGGCTGTCAGCCCCGCCGCCTCCAGTTGTGCGCGCAGCTGCGCCACGCCCTGGTCGTATTCACGGCGTTCCATCGCGGTCATGTTCGAGCCGATCTGTTCCCGCAGGATTTCGGCCGCGCCAAACAATTGCGCCGCGCGCGGCGCGGCGGCTGGCCCGCCGGCCGCCGCCATGCACGCCAGGCATTCCAGCTCGTGCGCTACGGCCGCGCGCTGGCCCAGCTCTTGCCAGACGTGCATCGTTTCGGCATAGATGGCGGCGGCCGCGGCGTGGCGGCCTTGCAGGCGCAGCACGTGGCCCATCTCGCTGCGGCTGGCGTTGTAAAAATTCCGGTCGCGCATCTGCTGATAGATGGCAGCAGATTCGGCATAGCCGGCATACGCGGCCTCGAAGGCGCCGGTCATTCTATCCACATGCGCCGCCAGCCGGATGGCGAATGCGATGGCCCACGGGTTGCGGGTGGCGCGCGCCACCCGCAGCGTTTCAGCGCGCAGCGCCGGCGGCACCGGCTGCTGGTCCTGCAAAGGCGTGAGCAGTAGGCTGATGCTCACCGCCATGCTCTGCTCATAAAGGTAGCCGTGCTGGCGGCTGATGACGATGGCTTCCTGCGCCCAGGCCTGCGCCCGGGCCAGATCATCCGGCGCATTGTCCTGGTCGCCAACGAAGTAGCTGATGGCGGCGCCAGCCACCAGGGCCGAGGCCAGGGTGCGCTGGGCGCCCGCTTGCCGCGCCAGCGCCATGCTGGCGGTGGCCGCCGCCCGGGAGGCCTGATTGTCGCCCAACTGGTTTTCCATCCAGGCCTGGCCTTCCAGCACCCGCGCCCGGGCTGCCACGCCGGACAGCAGCGACGCTGGCTCGGCGGCGACGGACGCGGCCTCGGCCGTGTCGGCCGCCGCCAGCGCGGCAGCGGCCAACTGGCGCCCCTCGGTCAGGGAGGTGCGCCGGCCCCATAGCCACCACAGCACGCCCATCAGCCGCAAAGCCGCGAGCGGGTCGTGGTCCAACGCCCACTCCAACGCCGCGCGCAGGTTGTCTTGGTCGGCTTCCAGTTCATCCAGCGCCGCGATCATCTCCGCGCCCGTGAGACGCGGCTCGGCGGCCTCGGCCCAGTCCGCAAAGTATGCCAGGTGGCGCTTCCGCGCGGCCTCGGCCTCGCCGCCCTTGTCGTCCAGCAGCTTTTCGCGCGCATACTGCCGGATCGTCTCCAACAGCCGGTAGCGCGCGGCGGGGCCATCTTCCTCGACGACCACGAGGGATTTGTTGACGAGTTGCGTGAGTAAGTCGAGGACATCTAGCTCGCTCTTCCCCACCGCCTCGATCGCTTCCAGCGTGGCCCCGCCGGCAAAGACGGAAAGCTGGCGCAGCAGGCGACGCTCTGCGTCCGGCAGCAGATCGTAGCTCCAATCGATGAGGGCGCGCAGGGTCTGCTGCCGCGGCAGAGCCGTGCGGCTGCCGCCCACCAGCAGCCGAAAGCGGTCGTCCAACCGGGCCACGATCTGCTCCACCGGCAGCATCCGCACCCGGGCCGCGGCCAGCTCCAGCGCCAGCGGGATGCCGTCCAGCCGCCGGCACAGCGCGGCCACGGCCGGGGCGTTGCTGGCCGTCAAGGCGAAGCGCGGCTGGGCGGCCTGGGCCCGCTCCACAAACAGGCGCGCGGCCTCACAACGCGTCAGGCTGTCTGGCGTGGCCGCCGCCTGCGCGCCGGGCAGGGCCAGCGAGGGCACGCGGTAAGCCGTCTCGCCGGCCAGTCCCAACGCCTCGCGGCTGCTGGCCAGGATCTTCACGCCGGGGCAGGCGTGCAGCAGATCGTCGGCCAGACGGGCGCAGGCATCGATCAAGTGCTCGCAATTGTCCAGGATGAGCAGCAGACGCTTGGCGCGCAGATAGTCGATCACCACATCCAACAGCGCCTGGCCCGCCTGTTCGCGCGCCCCAAAGACCGCCGCCAGGGCGGGCGCCAGGTAAGCGGGGTCGGCCAGCGGCGCCAGCTCCACCAGCCAGGCGCCGTCCGGGTATTCCGGCAGCAGTTCGGCGGCAACCTGCAACGACAGGCGCGTTTTGCCGGTGCCGCCGGGGCCGATCAGCGTCAGCAGCCGCACCGCCTCCGCGCTGTGTTCGCGCCACCCCGGGGCGGCTGGTTCCGCGTGCCGCGGTTCCGCCCCGGGCGAGGCGGTCAGGCGCGCGCGCACCTCAGCGATCTCGCGCTCGCGGCCGATGAAACTGGTAAGCTGGACGGGCAAGTTGTTGGGCAGAGCATCGAGCGTGGCCAACGGCGGGAAACCCGCCGGTAAGCCGGGCGCCATCACTTGGTACAGGTGCTCGCGCTGGGTCATGCCTTTCATCCGATGCTGCCCCAGGTCGCGCAGGCGGCAGTCGGGCGGCAGGTCGCCTTGCAGCAGTTGGGTCACGTCCACCGAGAGCACCACCTGCCCGCCGTGGGCGGCGGCCATGATGCGCGCCACGCGGTTGAGCGTATGCGCCACGGCATATTCGGCGCCATCCGGCTCGGCCGGGCCGGTGTGCAGGCCCATGCGCACCCGCAGTGGCGTGCTCGTCGGCCACTCGGCCGCTTCCAACGCGCCCTGCGCGGCCAGCGCCGCCGCCAGCGCATCCGCCGGTCGGGCGAAGGCGGCCTGGAAGGCGTCCCCAATCACTTTGAACACATAGCCGCGCTGCCCGTCAATCGCCTGACGCAAAATGGCGTTGTGCTGCGCCAGAGCGGCGCGCATCCGCTCCGGTTCGCCCTCCCACAGCGGCGTGCTGCCTTCAATGTCGGTGAAGAGGAAGGTGACCGTGCCGCTGGGAAGGTCAGGCATCCGTCACACCTCTGAGTCCTGCAACACCTGCCACTCGCCGGCGCGCAGGGCGTCCAGGTCCGCGCTCACGTCGCGGCCCGCTTTCACCGCGGCAGTGACGGCAGTCGCCTCCAAGGGATAGCCTAGCAGGATGGCGCCCACCAG
>JAYTFQ010000383.1:0-3954 GCA_043734225.1 Anaerolineales bacterium
CCACAGCCCTTTTCGGAGACTTATCTATAATACGGCCCATGAATATTGCGCTAAAGAAATTGGGCTTCGACGAACACGACCGTGTGCTGATCATCCACGCCGACGACATCGGCATGTGCCAGGCGAGCGTGTCTGGCCTGGCCGATCTGTTCGAGTTTGGCCTGCTGTCGTCGGCGGCGGTGATGGCCCCCTGCCCCTGGTTTGAATACGCCGCCGACCTGGCGCGCGCGCACCCGGCGTGGGACCTGGGCGTGCACCTGACGCTGAACGCCGAATGGACGGCTTACCGCTGGGGGCCGCTCTCCACCCGAGACCCGGCCAGCGGGCTACTGGACGAGCAGGGATACTTTCACGCTCGGCCGCCGGCCACCGAGCAGCAGGCCGAGCTTTCGGCGGTGCGGGCTGAGCTGGCGGCGCAGGCGCGGCGGGCGCGGGCCGCCGGCCTGGACCCCACCCACCTGGACGCGCACATGCTGACCGCCGCCAAGCCGCGCTTCCGCTCGCTGTATGTGGCGCTGGCGCTGGAGCAGCGCCTGCCGCTGCTGCTGATCCGCGAGCGGCCGGGCCTATCCGCCCTGGCAGGCGCCATGGCCGCCGAACCAGAATTGGCGGATCGCCTGGACGCGCAGGGCGTGCCCTTGTTCGACGACTTGCTGGCGCTGCCGCTGGACGAGCCGCGCGACCAGGTGGCGCTGGCCAAGAAAATGATCGACGCGCTGCGGCCAGGGCTGACGATGCTGATCTTGCACCCGGCGCAGGACACGCCCGAGCTGCGCGCCCTGGCGCCGGATTGGGCCAGCCGGGTGGCCAACGCGGCGGCCATGCTGAACGCCGAGCTGCGCGACCACCTGCGCCAATCTGGCGTGCAAGTGATCGGCTACCGGCCGCTGCGCGGCCTACTGAAAGCGAACTCGTGACCGTCAACCAGCGACCCGCCTTCCACTTTCTGCCTGAGCGCGACTGGATGAACGACCCCAACGGCCTGATCCAGTGGCAGGGGCAGACGCATCTGTTTTACCAATACACGCCCGGCAGCGCGCTGAGCGGCGTTAAATACTGGGGGCACGCTGTCAGCACCGATCTGGTGCGCTGGCAGCATTGGCCCGTGGCGATTGCGCCCACGCCGGGCGGGCCGGATGCCGGCGGCATCTGGTCCGGCTGCGCGGTAGACAACAACGGCGTGCCGACCGCCATTTACACCGGCATCGACCCGCAGGTGGTGTGCATGGCCAGCAGCACGGACGGCCTGCGCACCTGGCAGAAGCACCCGGCCAACCCGGTGATCGGCGGGCCGCCGCCGGCGCTGGCCGAGGGGTATCAAAACCAGTTTCGCGACCCGTATGTGTGGCGCGAGGGCGGCGCCTGGCACCTGGTAATCGCCTGTATGCGGGCCGGCGGCGGCGGGATGATCCTGCGCTACCACTCGGCGGACCTGGTGCGCTGGGTGTATGCGGGCGTGCTGCTGGCCGGCGACCACAAGCAGACCGAGCCCTTCCCCAGCGGGACGATGTGGGAGTGCCCAAACTATTTCGCGTTGGACGGCTGGCGGGTGCTGCTGTACTCGGCTTACTCGGAGATCGAGCGCAAGCAGTATCCGGTGTATTACGCCGCCAGTCATGGCGACCAGCCCTTCACGATCGAGGCGCAGGGAATCCTGGCGCACGGGCCGGCGTTTTACGCGCCGCATGGCCGGCGGCTGGACGATGGCCGGATGGTGATGTGGGGCTGGCTGAAGGAGACGCGCCCGGATGCAGCGCAAGTGGCGGCCTGCTGGTCGGGGGCGATGTCGCTGCCGCTGGTGCTCACCTGGCGATCGACTGAAACGGGGGGCGCGCTGAGCGTGGCGCCGGCGGAAGAGCTGAAAGCATTGCGCGGGCAGCATTGGCTTTTGGAGGGCGGCGCATTGCCGCCGGGCGCTATCAGCGGCGACTGCCTGGAGCTGGAGGCGGTGCTGGGGCCGGGCGGCGGCCTGCGGCTGCGCGCTTCGCCCGAGGGCGCGGAGCACACGGATATCACCTACAACGCTGAGACGCGGCAGATGACGGTGGACACGCGCGCCGCCAGCCTGGACCCGGCAGTGGAGCGTGGCGCTTATGCGCTGCCGGCCGCGCCCGATGCCAGCGGCCAGGCGCGGCTGCACGTTTTCTTGGACCGCTCGGTGCTGGAAGTGTTCACACCGGAAGGCAACTATCTGGCGGCGCGAATTTACCCGACGCGGGAGGACAGCCTGGGGGTGGAGGCGCTGGGCGGACTGGCGGCGCTGGAGGCGTGGCGGCTCGCAACGATCTGGTAATTAATCTCATCGAAACAAACACGGGGCAGTCGATTACATCGACTGCCCCGTGTTTGTTTCGATGCTACAACGCGATCTCGCGCTTCACCACCGGCGCCACCTTCGTCCCCAGCAGCTCCACGGCGCGCATCATCTTACTGTGCGGCAGGGTGCCCACGCCCAATTGGAGCAGCAGCCGGTCGTGGCCAAAGAGTTGGTGCTGGTAGAGGATCTTCTCAACGATCTCATCCGGGCTGCCGACGAAATCGGAGCCGCGCAGGGTGCGCGAGGCCTCGAACTGGGCGCGGGTGATGGGCGGCCAGCCGCGCTCGCGGCCGATCTTGTTCATGACCACCTGGAAGGAGGGGAAGTAGTCGTCGGCCGCCTGGCGCGAATCGTCGCTCAGGAAGCCGTGCGAGTTGATGCTGAGCCGCAGCCGCTCGGGCGCGTGCCCGGCTTGCTGCCAGGTTTGGCGATAGAGATTGACCAGCGGCACAAACTGGTCCGGCCGGCCGCCGATGATGGCCAGCGCCATGGGCAGGCCCAGGCCGGCGGCGCGCACCACCGACTGCGGCGTGCCGCCGACGGCCACCCACACCGGCAGCGGGTTCTGCACCGGGCGCGGGTAAACGCCCTGCCCGGTGAGCGGGGCACGGTGGCGGCCGGCCCAGGTGATCTTTTCTTCCAGGCGCAGTTGGAGCAGCAGCTCCAGCTTCTCGGCAAACAGCTCATCATAGTCGTGCAGGTCAAAGCCGAACAGCGGGAACGACTCGATGAACGAGCCGCGCCCGGCCATGATCTCGGCGCGGCCGTTGGAGAGCAGATCGAGCGTGGCGAAGTCTTGAAACACGCGCACCGGGTCGTCGGAGCTGAGCACGGTGACGGCGCTGGTCAGGCGGATGGTTTTGGTGCGGGCGGCGGCCATGGCCAGGATGACGGCCGGGGAGGACGAGACGAAATCCGGCCGGTGATGCTCGCCCAGGCCGAAGACATCCAGGCCCACCTGGTCGGCCAGTTCGATGGTCTCGATTAGATCGCGCAGGCGCTGGGCGGGGCTGATCTTGAGGCCGGTGGCCGGGTCGGGCGTCAGCTCGGCAAAGGAGTACAGGCCAAGCTCAAAGGGTTTGGGAGTTGGTCCGGGCAGCGGCGTGGACATGCTGGGCGGCTAGATGCCCGCGCCGCTGAGGGTGTTAAGGACCTGCTCGATCAGGCTGGACAGCACGGGATGGGTGGTCTCGAAACTGGCCAGGCTCTCGCTGATGCGCTGGCCGGCGGAGGCGTCGGCCGCGGCGGACAGCTCGGCCGGGCCGTCGAGCAGGGCCTGGACCTCGACCTGCAGGGCGGCCAGGTGCTGGCGCTGGGCGTCATTGGCGGGCTGGGTGCGCTGGAGCTCGGCATGCAACTGCTCCAGGTGTTCGCGCAAATCGCGTGGCTGATCGCTCATAAAGGATGACCTCGTGGGGGTGAATACAAATCGCTCAGGTAACTGCCCCGCCGGGCGGCGCGGACCGCTAATGGAACCAAGGAAATCAAGGAACGTTTGGCCGAACAGAGACGCGCTGAGCTCATTATACGCCGGGCGCCGGCGGCGCGGACCTTTTCAAGGTAACCACGGAAATCAAGGATCTTGGGGCCGAATTGGATGATGCCAAGCGGCCAGACCCCTACGGGTGTCTGGCCGC
>JAYTFQ010000384.1:0-2679 GCA_043734225.1 Anaerolineales bacterium
CTTCAAACGCCGGCAAATGCGCGCGCCGCTGGTTTTCAGCGAGGCGGCGTTCAGCACGACAATGTCTGGAGAAAATGAGGCCGAGCGCTTGATGGCCGCTTGCGCCGTGCGCTCGAGGTTGACGTTATAGCCGCGCTTCTCCAACGCGCCCGCAAATGAAGGGGAATTGGCGCGCTCAATTTCGAGTAACAGAACTTTGGCTATTGCCATGAGGCCTTCACCCGCAAAGATTTGGGCGATCCAGAGAGGAATGTTAAAGCGGCTTCCCTCTGCCCAGGTGCGCGGCGGAGTATAGCTTGAATCTTAAAGACTGACAAGGCACACACTCCCTATATCTTTAAGATTGGCGCAACGCTTTTGGCTGACACGCTTCTTTAAGATAACTCCGACTCGTCCGCATTGCAAGTACCAGCCGCGACTCACACCAAACTCTTACCCGCTCCCCGGGGTTTGGACTTCCACTGCTTCCCCGTTACAATTATGCTCGCCATGCCTCCTGCCCCAGTCGACTATGCCATCGTCGGCGGCCTGCGCGATGATTACTCGATCACGCCGGATGGTCAGGCGCATCTTCACCAGTTGGGCGGCAACGCCCTATATTCCGCCGTAGGGGCGCGCCTGTGGGCGCGTCCGCCCAGCGCGCGGGTGGGCATTGTGGCGCGGGTCGGCTCCAATTTCCCCGCCGAGTGGCTGACGGAGATCACCCAGCACGATATTGATGTCGGCGGGGTGGTCGTCCGGCCGGAAGCATTGGACACGCGCACCTTCTACGCCTATCGCTCGCTGGAAGTGCGCGACGACACCGACCCGGCCGCGCATTTCGCGGCCATTGGGCAGCCGCTGCCGCCGGCCTTGCTCGGCTATGCCAACTCCACCGCGGGCCAGGATGACCCGGCGATTTTCAGCCCGCTGGGCGTGCGCCCGCACGAAGTCGCGCCCCACTATCTGGCCGCCCGCGCCTTCCACCTGGCGCCCTACGATTTCAGTGTCCATGCCTCCATGCCGGGACTGGTGCGCCAGAACCCTGGCCGCCTGCTCACCTGTGACCCATCCATCCGTTTCATGCAGCCGCGCTATGCGCAGCAGGTCGGCGCCATCATCCGCCAGTTGGACGCTTTTCTGCCGTCCGAAATGGAAACGCGCGCTTTCTTTGGCGAGGCCGTGTCGGATTTATGGTCCGCGGCGGAAGCTTTCGGAGCGCTGGGCGCGCGCTGTGTGGTGCTCAAACTGGGGGCGCGCGGGCAATTTGTCTACGACACCGGCGCGCGCCGCCGCTGGCATGTGCCGGCCTACCCCACCCGCGTCGTCGATGTCACTGGCGCCGGCGACGCCTATTGCGGCGGCTTCCTGGTCGGCCTGACCGAAACCGGCGATCCGCTGGAAGCGGCGCTGCGCGGCAGTGTCAGCGCCTCACTCACCGTGGAAGGCACCGGCGCTCTGCACGCCCTGCGCGGCACACCCGCGCTGCTCCAGGCGCGGCTGGAAGAATTGCGCGCCGCCGTGAAAATGATCTAACCCCGTCGAGAGGATGTCAACCTTTTGGTCGATTTGAAGCTGCCCGCCCTGCTTGATCTGGCCTGCGCCATCCAGCAGATACCCGCGCCCACCTTCCACGAGACGGCCCGCGCCGCGTTTGTGCGCGACCAGATGCTGGCCGAGGGCCTGATGGACGTGGAAATCGACGATCTGGGCAACGTGTTTGCCCGCCGGCCGGGCCTCGACCCCGCGGCCGCGCCCGTGCTGGTCACCGCTCACTTGGATACCGTCTTCCCGGCCGAGACGCCGCTGACCCTGGCGCGCGGCGCCGACCGAATTGCCGGTCCCGGCATCGGCGACAATTCGCTGGGCGTGGCCGGGCTGTTTGGATTGGTGTGGTCGTTGCGCGAGCAAACCTTGCCCGCCGATTTGTGGCTGGCGGCCAATGTGGGTGAAGAAGGCCTGGGCGATCTGTGCGGCATGCGCCGGGTGGTGGACCGCCTGGGCGCGCGGGCGCGGGCGATCATTGTGCTGGAAGGCATGGCGCTGGGCCACATCTATCATTCTGGCCTGGGCGTGCGCCGCTATCGCATCAGCGCCCACACCGAGGGCGGGCATAGCTGGCTGCACTTCGGCCGCCCGTCAGCCATTCACATCCTGCTGCGGCTGGGCGCGCGCATCACCGAGCTGCCCGTGCCGGCCGCCCCGCGCACCAGCTTCAACATCGGCACCATCGCCGGCGGCACCTCCATCAACACCATCGCCCGCCAGGCCAGCTTTGACCTCGACCTGCGCTCCGAATCGCCGGCCGCGCTGGCCAGCCTGGCCGCGCAGGTGGAGAGCCTGGCAGGCGAATTTAACGCGCCCGATGTGACCATTGAATTGAAAGTCGTGGGGGACCGCCCAGTGGGCGCCATCCCGCGCAGCCATCCGCTGGTGCAGTTGGCCGCTCAGGCGCTGGCCGAGGTGGGCATCAGCGATTGCGCCTTCGAGACCGGCTCCACGGATGCCAACATCCCGCTCAGCCGCGGCATCCCCTGCGTCTGCCTGGGGCTCACCCGCGGCGCCAACTCGCACCGGCCGGACGAATACATCGAAACCACCGACCTGGAGCGCGGCCTGGCGGCGGTGACCCGCGTGGTCCGCGGCGCGTTCTCTTTGTAGAGCGATCCCCCCGAAAGTGAGATGGGTCGCGAGCGGCGC
>JAYTFQ010000385.1:0-2201 GCA_043734225.1 Anaerolineales bacterium
CGTGTGGCCCGACTTTCGTCGGGCCACACGATACCATTTGGCCGGCCTTCAGCCGCAGGCTCTACCCACGCGCCAGGGCGACGATGATGATGAGCACCGCCAGCGCCCAGCGGTAGTAGACGAAGATGGCGGTGGAGTTGGTTTGCAGGTAGCGCATGAGAAAGCGGATGACCAGGTAGCCGCTGATGGCGGCGGCGACGAAGCCGATGGGAAAGAGCAGCAGGTCGGCGCGGGCGATGGCGCCGCTGCCGAGGCCCTTGTAGATGTCGTACAGGCTCTTGAGGCCGGCGCCGGCGATGATGGGGGCGGAGAGCAGGAAGGAGTAACGGGCGGCGGCCGTGCGCTCCAGGCCGAGGGCCAGGCCGGCGGTGATGGTGCTGCCGGAGCGAGAAACGCCGGGGAAGATGGCCAGGGCCTGCGCCAGGCCGATGACGATGGAGTCTTTGAGGGTCAACTGCTCCAGCTTGCGTGCGTGGCGGGCCATGCGCTCGGCGGCCAGCAGCAGCGCGCCCAGCAGGGCAATGATGATGGCCATGACGATCATGGCCGCCGGCTTGATAGGCGTGCCGGGGGTATGGAACAGGTCGTTGACCTTGGATTCGGCCAGCACGCCGACGATGGCGCCGGGGATGCAGCCGATGATGATGAACCAGGCCAGCCGCCGATCCGGATCGGCGCCGACTTTGCGCTCCACCAGGCTGGCCACGCCGGCGCGGATGAGCCGGACCCAGTCGGCGGCGAAGTAGGCCAGCACGGCCAGCAGCGTGCCCAGGTGCAGGGCTACGTCGAAGGGCAGGCTGGTGAGGGCCGGGTCGGTCCAGCCGAAGAGCCAGGGCACGATGATGAGATGCGCCGAGGAGGAGATGGGGATGAATTCGGTGAGACCTTGCACGAGGCCGAGGATGATGGATTGGATGATGGTGGTCATGGTGGGAAGTGAGTGAGTGTGTGTGTGGGTGAGAGAAAGAGAGAAAGGGAGTGTGGGGGTATGGGAGTGTGGGAGTGTGGGAGAAAAAACCGTCAGGCGTCGAGCGCGAGGGTTTCTTCGTCCTTCGTCGTTCGTCCTTCGTCTGGTTTCACTGGGTAGTTGGCAAGAAACGCGCCGGCGTAGGCCTCGAACGTGCCGTCGATGATCGCGGCGCGCATTTCGCGGGTGATGGAGAGCAGCAAGTGGACATTGTGCATGGAGAGCAGCACGGCGCCCAGGATCTCGTCCGAGGCGGCCAGGTGGCGGACGTAGGCGCGGGTGAAGTTGGCGCAGCAATAGCAGGCGCAGCCGGGCTCCACGGGCTGGGTGTCGCGGGCGAAGACGGCGTTGCGCAAGTTCAGACGGCCGGCGCGGGTCATGGCGGCGTGGTTGCGGGCCAGGCGGGTGGGCAGCACGCAGTCGAAGATATCCACCCCGCGCCGCACAGCGTTCACCAGGTCCTCGGGCGAGCCGACGCCCATCAGGTAGCGCGGTTTGTCGGGCGGCAATTCGGCATCCATGATCTCCAACGTCGCGTGCATCTGCGCCTTGCTCTCGCCAACGGCCAGCCCGCCAATGCCAAAACCGGGAAAACCCAACCCGGCCAGGTAGCGGGCGGACTGGGCGCGCAGATCGGGGAAGACCCCGCCCTGCACGATGCCAAACAGGGCCTGGTCGGCGCGGGTCTTGGCGGCCAAGCAGCGGGCGGCCCAGGCGTGGGTGCGGGCCAGGGCGGTTTCATTATACGAGCGATCCAGCGGCGGCGGGCATTCGTCAAAGGCCATGATGATATCGGCGCCCAGGTTCTCCTGGATGGCGATGGATTTTTCGGGGGTGAAGCGGTGCGGCGAGCCGTCGATGTGGCTTTTGAAGGTGACGCCATCGGCATCCACCTTGCGCGTGTTGGAGAGCGAGAAAACCTGGAAGCCGCCCGAGTCGGTGAGCAGGGGGCGCTCCCAGCCCATGAAGGCATGCAGCCCGCCCAGATCCCGCACCAGCTCGTCGCCGGGGCGCAGGTAGAGGTGATAGGTGTTGCTGAGCACCAGGCTGGCGCCCAGCGCGCGCAACTGCGCCGGCGTGAGCGCCTTGACCGTGGCCGCTGTGCCCACCGGCGCGAAGACCGGGGTGAGCAGGTCGCCGTGCGGGGTGTGGAAAACGCCGGCGCGGGCGTGATGGCTTGAAGCAATTAGGTCGAATTCGAACATGAAGTCCTTTGGGGGAAAGTATGGGGGTG
>JAYTFQ010000386.1:0-7496 GCA_043734225.1 Anaerolineales bacterium
CTAGCCCAGAGCGCACCCGGTCGTAGACCGGAAGCTCCAGGCGGGGCTAGCGAACACAGCCGCCGGTACAGAAAAACCTACCCTTGTGAGCCGGCCCCCATTCCCCCGCAGGGGGAAGGGGGAGCAAACCAGTTGCTGTATGTGCCTGCTCCGCTCCCTCCCCCAGCGGGGGAGGCCCGGGGTGAGGGCGAGCCGCCAGTGCCACCCGCCGCTGCGGCTGTCCGACGCGCGCCGACAAGGCTTTCCCGATTGTCTGACAACCGAATCAGGCTGGCGCGGCTAGCCGGCGGCCGAGGCTGGCCATATGCTGACTCTCAATTGGAGGCGCGGCGAGTGCCGTGCCTATGGTGAACCAGGCTGATAGGAGGCAAGCACAATGAACGACGATATTCTGTCAGGCAAGTGGAAGCAGGCGAAGGGCCACGTGCGCAACTGGTGGGGCAAGCTGACCGACGACGACGTGGATAAGCTGACCGGCAAGACCGATGAGTTGGCCGGGAAGCTGCAGGAGCGCTACGGCTGGAACCGCGAGCGCGCCTACGAGGAGATCAAGCTGCGCTTGCACGATTTGGATACGGAGCCGACCCGGGCGGCCCGCTAGGCCAGGCCGGCGCAATGGGTGCCCCGGCTGGCAACGCCAGCCGGGGCTCTAACCAAAATTGTAGGCAAAGGCCTACATGGGTATCAGGCAAGAGCCGATTGTGACGGAGTGTTTGAGCGGTTATTGTGATGGTAGAAGTTTGGAAGTGGTGCACCGCTTGCCAGAAGCGAAGCACAACGGGCAACCGGCGGGCTTCGGGCTGGACACACTGAGCGGCGCGGCAGGCGCATCATGCGCCGACCGGCCAAACAGATGCTACAAAACTGGCAGTCCCCGTCCGGCTAGGCCCAGCCAGCCGGAACTCCTCTTTCTTCCCCCAAGTTGTTCGAGTGCCGCCGGTCTGACGCACAAACGTCAGAGGGCGGCACTCGAACGTTAAGGGGAGTGTCTGTATCTGTAGGATACAGACTGACATGTATCCCCCACTGTGTCCTACAGTCGAATCATCGGGCAGCTTATAGCGCCGGGGGGGCACATTTTGTATCCTGTTGAAGCCCGGCAGCACAGGGCATCGATCCATATCTCGAGCCCGCCCAGACGGCGCCTCAAGCGTCAGGAGAACGACATGATACGAGTTTTTATTATCGAGGAAGTTCGCACCATCTGCGAGATCATCGAGACCGTGCTGCGGTCTGAACCAGATTTAGAAGTGGTGGGCGGCGCCACCGGCCTGGAAGAGGCCCTGGCGCGCCTGAACAGGTGCGAGGTGGCCGTGGTGAACGCCGCGATGACCACCGACAGCTCGGTGCGGCTGGTACGCGGGCTGCGCCGGCTGGCCCCGCACGTGAAGGTGGTGGTGATGGGCCTGGCGCGCAGCCAGCGCGCCATGCAGCAATGCGTGGAGGCCGGCGTGGCGGGCTATGTGTGGCAGGACAGCCCGCTGGACGAGCTGCTGAAGAGCATCCGCGCGGCTGCCCGCAACGAAACCCTGGCCGCCCCGCCGCTGGCGGCCACGTTGGTGTCGTATGTGGCCGAGATGGTGGGGCTGGACGGCGACGACGCCGACCGCTGCGGGCCGCAGAGCCTGACGCGCCGCGAACGCGAAGTGCTGGGGCTGGTGCACCAGGGGCTGACCAACCAGGAGATCGCCGGCACGCTGGTCATTGAATTGGGCACGGTCAAGAACCACATGCACAACATCCTGCGCAAGCTGAAGGTGAACAGCCGCCGTGACGCCGTGCACGTCTCGCGGCTGGCCGGGCTGTGGGGCAGCGGTGATCTGGCTGAGCGTGGCATCCCGCGCCGGCCGGATATCCGCCCCGAGCGCGCGCCACTGTTCAGCCGCGCGGTGGGGACGGCCAACTAAGCAGTACCAAAGCAGAATAGAGCGAAAAGGGCCCGTATTGGCGCCGGCTTGGGGCAGCGCCCCGTCTAAATTGGAGGAAACCATGGGACATCATCACGACCACGACAACGAAGAAGACGAAAACGCGCATGAGCATGACCACGCCCGTGGTGGGGGCGGTTTTGTGAGCGGCGCGCTATTGGGCGGGCTGGTGGGGGTGGCGGCCGGCCTGCTGCTGGCGCCGGCGGCCGGACAGGACACACGCCGCAAGCTGCGCGAGACGGCCGTCACCGCCCGTGACCAGGCCATGGCCACCGCCGAAGAGGCCAAGGGCAAGGCGGTGCAGGCGGTGGAAGACACGAAGGCCAAGGCCGAAGACATGCAGCAGACCGGGCGCGAGCTGATTGAAGACAACAAGCGCCGGCTGGTGCGCACGGCGGAGGCGGTGAAGCACAGCGCCCAGGAAGCCTGGACCAGCGGCGATGACAAGTCGGCCGCGCCGGCCAGCAGCGTGGGCCACGTGAACCCCACCCAGGCCGCGCCGGCCAGCAGTGCCGCCAGCGTGAAGCCGGCGCAGGCCGGGCCAGCCACCAGCGCGGGCAACGGGAAACCAGCGCAGGCCGCGCCGGCCGATAGCGGGCACGCCCCCACGAGGCCGGCGTAGCCTGACGACCGACCCAGGTTAAGCGAACCCAAGACGGGCGCCGACTGAACCCAGCCGGCGCCCATTTTCCTTAATCCCAGGACGCCACCCACCCATGCTCAAATCCATTTCCAATCTGTCTTGGCCCGATTGGTCCGCCCGCCAGGTTTTTGAAGCCACGCTGGTGGTGGTGGCGGTAAGCGCGGGCTTTGGCCTGTTGTACCTCGGCCGGATCGCGCTGTTCAGCCTGTTCAGCGCCATCGTCATCAGCACCGCCATTGCGCCGGCGGTGGACTGGATGCATCGGCGCGGCTTGCCGGCGGGCGTGGGCGTGGTTCTCATTTACCTGGCGCTGCTGGCCGGCCTGGTGGGGCTGGGGCTGCTGGTGGTGCCGCTGCTGACGGTGCAAGGCGCGCACATTGTGGGCGCCATTGGCGATTTGTACACCCGGCTGGTTGCCTATCTGGCGCAATCGCCCAGCTACCTGCTGCGCCGCTTAACGCTGGAGCTGCCGCCGACCCTGGCGCTTGGCCCGCAGCCGAGCGGCGCGCAGTCGGCCGCGCTGGATGGGCTGTTGAGCGCGCTGGCCTATCTCGGCCTGCTGGGCGATGGCTTGTTTACGCTGGTGGCGGTGATGCTGCTGGCCTTCTATTGGACGGTGGAGCGCGAGCGTGTGCTGCGCTGGCTGCTGCTGCTGGCGCCGGCCGGCAGCCGCGACCCGGCCCGCGATTTGATCCAGGCCTCGGAGGAGAAGGTCGGCGGCTATATTCGCGGCGTGGCGCTGCTCAGCCTGATCGTGGGCGTGATGGCCCTGGCGGCCTATCTGCTGATGGGGCTGCCGTTCGCGCTGCTGCTGGCGGTGTTGGCTGGTCTGCTGGAGGCCATCCCGGTTATTGGGCCGGCCCTGGGCACGGTGCCGGCGCTGATGATTGCGCTGGCAGTGGCGCCGGACAAAATTGTGTGGGTGGTTCTGACGCACACCGTGATCCAACTGCTGGAAAACTACGTGCTAGCGCCGCGCGTGATGCGGCACACGGTGGGCGTGAACCCGGTGGTGACGCTGCTGGCGCTGTTGGCCTTTGGCAGCCTGTTGGGCCTGCCGGGCGCGCTGATGGCGATCCCGATGGCGGCGGTGATGCAATTGCTGCTCAACCGGTTTGTGCTGCAGCCGGCCGTCGCGCCGCCGGCCGCGCCCTCTGGCCGCGGCAGCCTGAGCGTGGTGCGCGTCGACGCGCAGGAGCTAGCGCGCGACGTGCGCAGCCAGTGGCGTGGCCAGGAGCAGGCGCTGCCGGTCAGTGGCGGCAGCGCCGTGGAAGATGCAATTGAGGCCCTGGCCGACGATTTGGATGAGCTGCTGGCGGGCGCCTCGGCCGACGAGGAAGCGGCGGCGCAGTCATGAAACGCCTGGCGATCGCGACCGCCACCTGCCTGGCCACCCTGGCCGGGGTGTGGCTGCTGTGGCAATTTCGCTCGGTAGTGCTGCTGTTCGGATTGTCGCTGGCGCTGACCGCCGCGCTGCGGCCGCTGGTGGACCGGCAGGAAACTGCCTGGCACTGGTCGCGGCCGGCAGCCTTGTTGGCGGTTTACGGCGTGACGCTGCTGGTGCTGATCGGCCTGAGTGTGGCAGTGGCCGGGCCGCTGCTGGACGAACTGCGCCGGGTGGCCGATCAATCGGTGCTGACCTATGACCAGATGTGGATCAGTTGGCCGTACGGGACGGCGTTTCAGCAAGCCATCGCCGGCTGGCTGCCACCGCCGCCACAACTGTATGCCGCGGTCGCTGGCGCGCGCGGGGCCGCCATTGAGCAGAGCCTGCTGGGCGCGACGGCCCGCCTGGTGGACCAGATCAGCCAGCTCTCGATTGTGATCGTCATGAGCATCTATTGGGGGATGGACCAGGCGCGCTTTGAGCGGCTGTGGCTGTCGCTGCTGCCCCCCGGCCGGCGCGCCAGGGCGGTGGAAATCTGGCGCGCGATCGAGGTGGGGCTGGGGGCCTACCTGCGCAGCGAGCTGCTGCAAAGCCTGTTGGCCGGCGTGCTGCTGGGCCTGGGCTACCGCCTGCTGAACTTGCCCTATCCGGTTTTGGTGGGCACGCTGAGCGCGGTGGTGTGGCTGGTGCCGTGGCTGGGCGCCGCCCTGGGTTTGGGCCTGGTGCTGCTGGCGGGCCTGGCCGCCGGCCCGTGGGTGACGGCGGCAGCGTGTGTTTACACGGTGCTGGTGTTTGCGCTGCTGGAGTTCGGAGTTGAGCCGCGGCTGTACAACCGGCGGCAGTTCAGCTCGCTGCTGGTGATGGTGCTGGTGGTGGCGCTGTGGAATGTGGCCGGGCTGGCGGGGCTGCTGGCCGCGCCGCCGTTGGCCGCGGCGCTGCAGTTGCTGGTGAGCAACTTGCTGGCGCCGGGCGCGGCGCGCGTCAGCCAGCCGGTGGAAGAACGCTTTGCCGAGCTGGAGGGGCGGCTGGCCAGCCTGGACGCCAGCCTGGAGGCCGCCACTGAAGCGCCTTCGCCACAGATGGCCAGCCTGGTGACGCGGCTGCAAGCGCTGCTGGCCCATGCGCGCCAGGCGCTGCTGAGCCAGGGTTCGCTGCCGCCGTCATCTGAGCGGCGCGGCTAGTAGACTGTCTATCTAAAGCTGATGGATTTTTACCCTGAACGCGAACGTGTTGCCGTGGTCCTTGCGTCACCATCGTGCGCGACGCAACGCGCCCCTTTGGGGATGGGCCTCTGCCGGCTATCCATCTTCATCTGCCTGACAGACTACTAAGTGGAAACACAAAAGTGTTGATGGATCCGGCCGCTCGCCCTCATCCCCGGCCCTTCCCCCGGCTGGGGGAAGGGTGCCTTTTGGCGAGAATGATGCTTCAGAATTTACTTGTCTGTACTTAGCGCCGCCGGCGCTAGCGCCTTGCCATCAGCCAGGCCGTCTGAAACCAGGCCACGATAAACAGCAGCAGGCCGATGACTAGCAGCCCGGCCATCAAGCTGGGGCTGGGCGCCGCGCCGCGCAGCATGACGCTCTGCAGCAGTTGGACACCGTAGGTGACCGGCAGCAGATAAGAAATGACGCGCACCGCCGGTATGAAGTAATACAGCGCGATGAAGAAGCCGCTGAACAAAACCCCGGCCAGCAGCGCCAGCATCGCAAATTGCACGGCCTGGCTGTCGCTT
This sequence comes from Anaerolineales bacterium, assembly GCA_043734225.1. Classification (GTDB taxonomy): domain Bacteria; phylum Chloroflexota; class Anaerolineae; order Anaerolineales; family UBA6663; genus JAYTFQ01. The sequence continues at coordinate 5,694 of JAYTFQ010000386.1, forward strand.
TGGGCCAACAGTGAGATGACAAATCCGACGCTCAGCGAGGCGAACAGCTCCAGCGCAATCACGCCGACCAGGTTAAACCAGTTGCCCAGCATGGGCACACCCAGTACAAAGCGCAGCAGCAAGACGAGCAGGGCGGACACCAGACCGCCAAACAGCATGTAGCTGGCGTACTTTCCAATCAATACTTCCGCCGGGGTAACCGGCGACACTCGGAATAGCTCCACAGTGCCGGTCTGGCGCTCGCCCACCATCGAGAGCGCCCCAAAGGTGACGGCCAGGTGCTGCAGCAGAAGCGCTAGAACGGCCGGGGCATAAAAATCGGTGACCCTCAACGTCGCGCCCGAGACGGCGATGGCCAGGCTCCGAAAGGGGCTGACCAGCACCTCTGGCGGGATGCTGGTGAATTGCGCCAGCGATCCGTTCAACTGCCAAATGGAGTGGGCCACATTTCCTGCGGTTTGTTCCTGGACGCTGTTGCTGCCGGGGGTGTCGGGGATGCCGTTCAAGCTTTGTGTGCCCTGCCGAATCTGGGTCAGCAGTGTCAGCAGCGCCGGGCTTTGGCCGTCGGCCGCCGGTTGGCCCAGGCCCTGCTCCACGCCGTTCAGCAGGCCCAGGCTGGCCCCCAGGCCCAACTCCACGGCGCTCATGTTTTGAGTCAGCTCGGCCTGGTGCTGGCGCGCGGCTTTCACATCGCCGGCGTGCAGCGCGGTCTGCACGCCCTGGGCGCTGCCCTGGGCGGCGGCTAGCTGGCTCTGCACGTCCAGCGCCTGGCGCTGAACGGCCGCGACAATGGCCACCACCACGCGCCGGTTTACCTCGGCGGTGTAGATTTGAGAAGCATAGTCCACATAGCCGGCTTGGATCGGGTCAAGCTCGTTATGGTACACCGTCAACACTGCCTGCTGGCCGCTGCGCACCGCCGTAAGGGCGTCTGGCGCCACAACAATGACCAGGTCCGCTTCGCCGCGCTGCAGGCGAAGGCGGGCGGCTGCCTCGTCTTCGGTGATGCCCAAGAAAATCAGTTGCGGGCCAAGGCTGCTGCCAAAAGCCTGCACCTGCTGTGCCAGTGGGCTGGAGGTCGGCGCGACGAACAGGGCGCGAAAGGGCTTTCCATTGTTGCGGAAGCCCAGGCCAAAAAGCGCCAGGATCAGAAACGGCCCCAGCGCCAGGGTCAGGATCAGGCGCGGTTGGCGCAGAATGGAAAAGATTTCCTTTCCCAGGAAGGCGGAGGCGCGTATAGGAGCATGCAACAGTCTAGTCATCATTGGGCACCGCTTTGACGAGTTCCACGAATGCATCATCCAGCGGCGGCATGTACTTCTCCACCGACCGGATCGGCCAATTGCGGAGTTTGGCCCACTCCACCAGGGCCGGCACGACTGTTCCAGCGTCGGAAACGATCAGCCGCACGGTGCGATCATTCAAAAATTGGACCCGGGCGACATAGGGCAGGGCGTGCAGATCAGCCAGGGTTATCGGATCGACCGGCTGGGCGGCCTGCAGGTCCACCATTTCGCCGCCAAACGCGCGCCAGCGCAGGCCATTGGGCGTGTCGACAACCAGCAGCCGCCCGCCAGCCATCACGCCCACCTGGTCGCAGAATTCCGCCTCGCCTACATATTGGGTGGTGATCACCAGCGTGCGCCCACGCGCCTTGAGGTTTTGAAAGTAGGTCCAGAATTTGCGCCGCAGCACCGGATCGATGCCGGCGGTCGGCTCATCGAGGAACAGCATGCTGGGATCGTGAGTCAGGGCGGCGGCCAACGCCAGCCGGCGCTGCATGCCGCCCGAAACAGCGCGGGC
>JAYTFQ010000387.1:0-5452 GCA_043734225.1 Anaerolineales bacterium
CACCCCCACACTGCTTTTCGCCTCCCACCCCTCCGGCTGTAGAATACCCTCCAGTGAACGCCTCCCCTGCTGCCCCTGGCCTGCCGGGCCACCTCAACCGTCTTGAACAGGCCGATCTTATCCGGCTGTCGGCGGCGGTGCCCGAGCTGGAATATATCTTTCGCCACGCGCTCATCCAGGAAAGCGTCTATCAGACCCTGGTGCGCGCCGACCGGCGGCGGGTGCATCGCGCCGCCGGCGAGGCGCTGGAGGCGCTGGCAGGCGGCCAGCCGCCGGCGGCGTTGGCGCCCATCCTGGCGCGCCACTTTGAAGAAGCCGCCGACCACGCGCGCGCGCTGCGCTATTACCTGCTGGCCGGCGACGCCGCCCTGGCCGTCTATGCCAATGCCGAGGCGCTGGCGGCCTATTCCAGCGGGCTGGCGGCCGCCGAGCGTGCATCGGCGGGCGCCGAGCGCGCTCCGGCCGGCGCGGTTACGGCGGACGTGTGGCAGCACCTGTTCGAGGCGCGCGGGCGCGCCTTCGAGCTCAGCTCGCGCTACCCGGAGGCGCTGGCGAATTACCAGGCCATGGCGCGGCGGGCCGAGGCGCTGGGCGACCGCCATCTGGCGCTGGTGGCTGGGGTGGCTGCCGGGCAACTGTACGCCACCGCCAACACCCTGCTCGACCTGCCGCGCGCCGAGCAGATGGCAAGCGAGGCCCTGGCCGAAGCGCGCGCCCTGGGCGACGAAGCCACCGAAGCCAAGATCCTGTGGAACCAGCTCAACTTCTATCGCTTGAGCCGGCGCTACCCCGAAGCGCGCGCGTGCGGCGAGCGCTCGCTGGAGATTGCCAGCCGGCTGAAGCTCGACGCCCAGGCCGCCGCCACCGTCAACGACTTGATCCACGTCTACGCCGCGCTGGGGCGGTGGCCGGATTTTGAGCGCGCCTCGGCCGAGGCCCGACGGCGCTGGCAGGCGCTGGGCAACATCGCCATGCTGGCCGACAGCCTGTCCACCACGGCGCTGTATCTGGGCATGACCGGCCAACTCGCTCAGGCGCTGCGCCTGGGGCAAGAGGCGCACCAGCACACGCTGGCCATCGGCAACCGCTGGGGACAGTCATACAGCCTGTTCACCTTGATCTGGCCCTACTGGTACGCCGGCCAGCCCGGGCGCGCCGTTGAAACGGCCCAGGCCTGCATTCAGGTGGGCCTGGAAGCCTGGCCCTTTGCCGCCGAGAGCGCCGGCGCGTGGCTGGCCCTCCTGTATAGCGAGCTAGGCGACGCCCCCGCCGGCCTGGCGCTGCTGCTGGACCAGGTGGCCGCGCTGGCCCAAAACTCCGGCGGCCTGCTCATGCTGGGATTCCTGGCTGTGCGCGTCAATTTGGAGCTGCGGGCCAGCGGCCTGACGCCGGCCCTGATCACGCTGGCCGCCCTGGACCAGATCCAACAGCAGCCCCTGCTGTGGGAGGTCAACGGCGCCATGCGCGCCCGGGCGGGCGTGGCGTTGGCCGCGGGCGACGACGCCCAGGCGCTGGCGGTCACTCAGCAGCAAGTGGCGCTGCTGCGCGAGCGCGGCCTGGACACCTATCTGCCGGAGGCGCTGGCGCTGCTGGCCCAGGCGCTGCTGCGGCACGGCCGCGTGGCGGAGGCCAAAGCGCAACTGCTGGAGGCGCTGGCCCTGGCGCAGGCGATGGGGGCCAGCGCGGTGGAGTGGCGGGCGCTGTACGACTTGGGCCGCCTGGAGATCGAACAGGGCGACCCGGCCGGCGGTCAGGCGCATTGGGCCGCCGCGCGCGAGATCGTCGGCGGCATTGCGGCGCGCGCGCCAACGGCGGCGCTGCGGCGATCGTTTGTGGCGCTGCCTGAGGTGAGGGCGCTGCTGGGCGAGGCCGCCAACGAATATCAATGAGAATTACTTCGAAAACTCTCGCTGATGGGCGGGACAGTTACGCTTACGTTCGAAAACGAATGCGGCGGCAGTCAATGAAATCGACTGCCGCCGCATTCGTTCTTTCTGTGTTACTCAGCGCGCCAGAGCTGGCTCAAACAACCCCGCCGCCACCCTGGCCATATCCCAAGGCTTGGAGTCCTGGTTGGTCAGCAGGATCACCGTCAGTCGCTCGTTCACAAAGCGTGAGAGGGTGGTGGTGAAACCCGGCACGCCGCCGGCGAACTCCACCAACATGTGCCCGTGATAGTTTTCCACTTCGCAGCCGATGCCGCGCGTGGTCAGCGTGCCATTGGTCAGCACGGCCGGCGTGGTCATCTGCGCCATCCGCATGGCTGGCAGCAGGGTCGGGCGGGTCCATTCCGCGTCCCACCGCAACAGGTCATCGAGCGTTGAGAGTAGGCTGCCGTTGGCGCCGTTGGCCGGCACGTCCGGCGACAGGTTGATGTGCTCCCACAGGATGCGGCCTGAGCGCGCCAGCGCCTCCCCCGCATAGTCATATCCCTCCGCCCGGCCGGGCACGATGGCGCGCACGTCGTTGTGGCGCGTAGCCGTCATCGCCAGCGGCCCCAGCACGCGTGCTTGCAGAAACGCATCGTAAGTCATGCCGGTCAGGCCCGAGATCAGCATCCCCAACAGGTTGTAGTTGGCGTCCGAATAGGAAGACTGCGCGCCAGGCGCAAAGAGCAGCGGCGGGCCGAAGAGCGCCTCGGCCACCACCTCCGGCGTGATGTCGGGCCGGCTCCAGTCCAGGGTCCAGTTTTCGATGCCGGAGGTGTGCGTCAGCAGATGGCGCACGGTGAGGCCCACCCAGTGGGCGGGCAAGCCGGGAAGAAAGCGAGCCAGCGGATCATCCAGCCGCAGCCGGCCGTCCTCGGCCAGCAGCATGATCGCAAACGCCGTGAACGATTTGGTGATCGAGGCGATCTCGTACACCGTGCCGTCCGTCACCGGCGCGGCCAACTCCACGTTGGCCAGGCCATAGTGCTTTTTAATCAGGGTCTGGCCGTCTTTGACGATGGCCAGCGACAGACCCGGGATACGTTTGCGCGCCATCTCCCCGGCCAGGTAATCTTCAATCTTCAAAAAGTTGTGCATCCAATCTCCATCACGCATCTCTAGACGGAGAGGCTTTGCCAGGCGGGGGCAGCGGAAAAGAAAACGGCCCCGGGCAACCGCGCCCGAGACCGTTCGGTTTCATGCGATCGAAACGCGAATCGTCAGCCGGCCGGCGCACTCAGCAATGCCCTTCCACAGTGGCCCATCGAAACAGGCTGGATCGAACGATTGGTATGCATTTTGTGCGCCTCCTTTCTGGGGTTAGTGGTTGACGGATTCAACAGCGGCAGTTTAGCAGAGGCGCGGGACGAAGGCAAATGCGGGCAATCAACAAAAAAGTGCTGGTGTTACCAGGTCGGCGCGCCGACCTGGTAACACCAGCACCCAAACAATCAGTCATGCAATCGAGTTAAAACAGATTCCACAGGAACTGGTTGGTGACTTCGTGGTGGAACTGGACTTCGGAGCGCTTGATGACGGTGCCGAGCTTGCGCGGGCAGCGGTCGGCCGAGGCTTCCTTCAGGTCGGCGTACTTGCCGGCCACGTCGGCGCCCAGCAGGCTGCTGACAAACTTGCTGGCGCGGAAGGGGGTGATGGCGTCGTAGATGTTGTCGGGCAGGATGGCGGCGTCGTCGCCGGTGGGCACAGCGGCCAGCGGGCCTTCCAGGCCGGTGCGCAGCAGGGTGTACAGCGCCAGGTGCGGGTTCACATCCGGGGCGATGGAGCGCACTTCCACGCGGGTGGAGCGCGAGTTGCCCAGCGGCAGGCGCACCATGGAGCCGCGGTCGATGGCCGAGGCCTTGATCTGGTTGGGGGCCTCGAAGTGCGGGTCCAGCCGGCGATAGGCGTTGACGCTGGGGTTCAGCGCCAGGCAGATATCCAGGCCGTTGGACAGGATGCGGTCCACAAAGTTCCAGCCGGCGGTGGATAGGCCGTCGCGGCCCTTGGGATCATAGAACAGGTTCACCCCGTCGCGGGCGACGGACATGTTGGTGTGCATGCCGCTGCCGTTGACGCCGGTGACCGGCTTGGGCAGGAAGCAGGCGGTCATGCCCAGCTGGTTGGCCACCTGGCGGCAGATGAGCTTATACAGCAGCACCTGGTCGGCGGCGGCGCTGATCTCGGTGTAAGAGTAGTTCATCTCGAACTGCGAGGGGGCCACCTCCGGGTGGTCCTTCTCGTTGGCAAAGCCCATGGCGCGCTGGGCCTCGGCGGCCGTGTCGATGAACAGGCGCAGCGGGTCGCCGGGCAGGGTGTGATAGTAGCCGGTGGTGCTGACGAACTCGAAGGCGTCGTTATCGCGGTAGTGCTGCTCGGCGTGGTGGCCCTTGAACAGGAAGCCCTCGATCTCGTTGGCGGCGTTGGCCACCGTGCCGTCCTTGGCGAACAGCTCGGCGGTGTAGGCCTTCAGCCGGGCGCGGATATCGGCCGGATACGGGTTGCCGTCGCGCGAGAGCACGTCGCCAAACACCAACACCTTGCCCGGCCCAAACAGGTCGGCCGGCAGGTAATACAGCGCGGCCCAGTCGATGGCCAGGCGCAAGTCGCTCTCCACCTGCTGCGTGAAGCCGCGGATGGACGAGCCGTCAAAGGTCAGGTTATCGGCCGAGCCCAGCAGGAACTTCTTGTCGTAGTCGAGCATGTGCAGCTTGCCTTCCAGATCGGAAAAGCAAACCGTGACGGCCTTGATGCGCTTCTCATCCGCCAGGGCCTTCATGCGCCGCTCTTGCAGCTCATGCGCCGGGGTGCGCGCCAGGCGGTCGGCCTTGATCTGCAGGTTCATCTCTTCCAGCTGGTCGTACGGAATTTCGAGAAAATCGCGGAGTGGAGCGGTCATGCGGTCGCCTTTCGTAAATAGGATGGTGGTGGGTGCTTGGCAGCCCCAGGCCGCCGGGGTCGCAGCAGCGCAAGCGCCGGCGCCCAGCCGTCTGAGACGAATATCCAGTTCACGTTGGATTAGACATTATATCGGGAAAATTCGGGCGGATCATAGCCCCAAACGAGGCACCGCGGGCGCGGGGAGTCTATACCCCGTTTGGGGTATAGCGAGATGGAAGCGTGGCGGGGTGCATCCGCAGCCGGCCTGGCGAATGGATCCCAAAGGGACGCTTCGCAGATTCGCGGCTGTGTGGCCGGCGGCCAGGGGCCGGTCGTCCACGCAGAGCCAAGAGCCAACCGAATGAATTCGGCGCTGTGTGGCCGGCGGCCGGGGGCGGGCCGTGGCCGGTCGTCCACGCAGAGCCAAGAGCCAACCGAATGAATTCGGCGCTGGTGGCCGCGGCCAAGGACGGGCCGGCGGCCGGTCGTCCACCTGCGTGGACGATGCCTTTTCTTTCAGGTTCGTTTTCGTCCGCGCAGGCGCGTCGGCCAAAATTCACGAATGCGCGCGCGTGGCGGCCCTGCCAGGCAACCAAACAAATCAAGGGATGGTTTGGCCGAATGGGATACGGTGGCCCGCCGCCTTG
>JAYTFQ010000388.1:0-5291 GCA_043734225.1 Anaerolineales bacterium
CAAGCGCCGCAGCCCTGTCAAAAACTCACACACGCGCTGTTCTCTTTCTTTTCCCCTTTAACATCCTTTGTGTCGCCTGCCCCCTGCGCCGTTCGCGGGGGGTTGTGTCTTTGCGTCTTTGTGTTAAAGCATTTGCCTTTTATTCTCTAGCCCGCCGATCCTTCAGCGACTGGCTGATATACGTCTCGCCAGCCAGCACGGCCCGGATTGCGGTCAGCAGCTCGGCCGGCGCGCTTTCCTTGTTCAGGTAGCCGGAGGCGCCGGCCTTCAGGCTGCCATTCACATACAGGTCGCCGGAGTGCATGCTCAGCATCAGCACCGGCAGCTTCGGCTGCTCGTGCTTGAGCTGCTTCAGCACCGCCAGCCCGCTGGCGCCCGGCATGGTGATGTCCAGCACCACCACGTCCCAGGCCTCGCCGCGCGCCAGCTCCAGCGCCTCCAGCCCGTTGCTGGCCTCGCCCACCAGCGCTTCTTCCGAGGCCTCGCGCAAAATGTCGCGCAGGCCCTTGCGCACAATGGCATGATCGTCGGCTATCAAGACTCTTAACATAGCGGTTATCATCCCCCACCCAGTCCTTGCGGCGCGGATAGCGGCACGCGGATGAGCACGGTGGTGCCCGCGCCCGGCGCGCCGGTAATGCTCAATTGTCCCTGCAATTGCTGCACGCGCTCGCGCATGCCCAGCAGCCCCAACGACTTTGAATTGCCGATCTCGCCCGCGCTGATGCCGCGGCCGTTGTCGCGCACCTCCAGCACCAGCTCGCTGGCGCCCGCTTCCAGCCGGGCCGCCACGCGCGTGGCCTGGGCGTGGCGGGCCACATTGGTCAGCGTTTCCTGGAACAGCCGGAACAGCGCGATGCTGCTGGCCGGGTCCAGGTTCAGCTCGTCGGTGTTGGAGTGATACTCGAACTCCAGCCCGGCCCGTTTGCTGAACTCCTGCAACTGCCACTCGATGGCCGCCGCCAGCCCAAAGTCATCCAGGATGCCCGGGCGCAAATCGCTGGCGATGCGCCGCACCATCTGCACCGTGCTGTCGATCAGGCTGGCCATGCCGGCCGCCCGCGCCCGCAGCTCCTCCGGCGACAGCGCCTCGGCATTCTTGGCCAGCCGGGCCACGTCCATCTTCAGCCCGGTCAGGCTGCCGCCCAGCTCGTCGTGGATCTCGCGCGACATGCGCTCGCGCTCTGCCTCGCGCGCCGCCTGCAAGTGGCTGGAAAGCTCGCGCAATCGCTCGCGCGAGCTGCGCAGCTCATTCTCGATGGCCTTGCGCTCGGTCAGGTCTTGGGCGATGGCGCTGATGACCGCCGCCTGCCCGTCCGGCCCGGCCAGCACCTCGCCGCGCGAATACAGCGCCCGCTCGGCGCCGTCGGCCCGCCGGATGCGGTGCTCAAACTCAAAGGCGCTGCCCGCCCGGCGCGCGGCGCTGATGATGGCATCCACGCGCGCCTGGTCATCCGGATGGACGTGCGCCAGAAACTGGAAATAGGTGCCGGGCGCGGCCTCCGGCGCCAGACCGTGAATATCGCACAGCACCTGCGACCAGGCCATGTGGTCGGCGGCCACCTCCCAGCGCCAACTGCCCACCTGGGCCATCTGCTGGGCCTGCGACAGTTGGCGCTCGCTCTGGCGCAGCGCCTCGTCCGCCTGCTGGCGGGCGCTGATGTCGCGCACCGCGGCCGTCACCAGCACGCCCTCCGGCGTTTGCAGCGGGCTCAGGCTCACTTCGGCCGGGAACAGGCTGCCGTCCTTGCGCCGGCCGTGGATGTCCAGCTCGCGGCCCATGGAGCGCACATCCGGCGCCTTCATATACTTGCGCCGGTGGCCGCGGTGCAGCGTCTTCTGCGCGCGCGGCAGCAGCACCTCCACGCTCTGGCCCAGCAACTCATCCTGGCCATAGCCAAACACCACGCTGGCGTGCTGGTTGGCCATCACAATTTTTCCGGCGCCATCCACGATGATGGTGGCATCCGGCGCCGTTTGCAGCAAATCGCGGAAACGCTGCTCGGCCGCCTGGCGTTCGGCAATCTCGCGCTCCAGCGCCAGGTTGTTTTGCTGCAATTGCCCCAGCGCCTGCTGCAGCGCCTCGGTGCGCTCGGCCACGCGCGCCTCCAGGTCCGCGTTAGCGCGCAGCGAGCCGGCATACAGCTCGCTGTTATCCAGCGCCTGCGCCGCGCGGCGGGCCAGCTCCTGCGCCAGCGCCAGGTCAAACGAGTTGAACGGCGCCGGCTGGGCGGTGCGCGCCAGCATCAGCACCCCGCTCAGCCGCTCGCGCGCCACCAGCGGCACCAGCAGCAGGCTGTGCGGCATCAGCGGCGCCAGGTGCGCGTTGTCCGGCCCCAGGTTGCGCACCGCGTTGGCCACATCCACCTCCGCCTGCAGCACAGGCTCCTTACGCAGCAGCGCCTCGCGCACCGGGCTGTTCGGGTCGCGGTTCACCCGCGAATATTCCACCAGGCCGGCCAGCGCCCCGGCCATCTCCGGGTCGGCGTGAAAAGCGCCGGTGGATGTCACCCCCAGCGCCGGATCGAACTGGTACAGGATGGTGTAATCCGCCAGGGTCGGCACCGGCAGCCGCGCCAGCCCGCGCAACAGCGCCTGGGTTTCCAGGTCGCGCGCCAGCAACTCGCCGGCCTCGGCCAGCAGCCGTTGGGTGATCTCCGCCCGCTTCAGCTCGGTGATGTCGTGGAACACGTTCACCGCCAGCTCCACCTGGCCCTGGCTGTTGAGCACCGGTTGGGCGCGGGCGTTGGCCCAATGCTCCTGGCCGGTGGCGCGCACCCGGAAGCGCAGGATCAGGTCGGCGTCGCGCTGGCCGCGCATGGCGTTCCGGCCCGGCAGCCGCTCAATCGCCAGCGGCTGGCCCAGCTCGTCATACATATCGTAGCGGCTCAGAATCTCCTTCGGCCCAGCGGCCAGCAGGTCCGCGGCGCTGTCGAACCCCAGCATCCGCGCCGCGGTGTCGTTGGCAAACACCAGCCGCCCGTCGCGGCTCTGCACCGTCACGCCCTCGGCCACGCCGTCCAGGATGGCCATAGTTTGGGCGTGGGCCACCCGCAGCTCGTCTTCGGTCCGCGTCCGCACGATGGCATCCGCCAGCACATTGCCGGCGCTCTGCAAAAAGTTGGCGTCGTCGCGGCTGAACTGGCGCGGCGCGCCGCTGAACACGCCCAGCACCCCCCACGGCCTGGTCTCGCCGCGAATGATGGCAGTGACGCCGCTGACCACGGCATGCTCCAGCAGCAGCGCCGGCGGGTGAAAGCGGCTCTCGCGCCCCAGGTCTTCCACAACAACCGGCTCATCCGCCAGCAAGGTGAAGCCGGCCAGGCTCTCGGCGCCCCCGCCCACCAGCTCCGTGCCCACCCGGTCCGGCTGCCAGCCCTCCCCGGCCACCAGCCGCAGCGAACGGCCGTCATCCACCACCTGCAGCACCTCGCAGAACTCGGCCGCCAGGGTGTGCGTCACCACTCGGCACACTTCTTCAAGCAGCGCCGGCATCTCCCGGGCCGTCAGGGCGCGCTGGCCCAGCTCGGCCAGCTCGGCCTGCTGGCGGGCGCGGATGCGCAGCGTCTCCTCAGCCCGCTTGCGCCCTTCAATATCCACCAGCGAGCCGATGAAGCCGGCGTAGCTGCTGTCGGCGCCAAAGCGCGGCACGCCGCTGTCCATCATCCAGCGATACGCGCCGTCCTGCCGGCGCAGGCGATATTCCTGCTGAAAGGGCTGGCGCGCCGCCACCGCCGCGGCATAGGTGTCCAGGCAGCGCTGATAATCCTCGGCGTGCACGCCCGCCGCCCAGCCCTGGCCCAGCTCTTGCTCCAGCGCGCGGCCGGTGAAGGTCAGCCACGGTTGGTTGACGAAGTCCAGGCCGCCATCCGGCCGGGCCATCCACACCAGCACCGGGGCCGTGTCGGCCAGGATGCGGAAGCGGGCCTCGCTCTCGCGCGCCGCCAGCCGCGCCAGCTCGCGCTGGTGCACATCGTCGATGGCGCCGATCCATTCGCGTAGGCTGCCGTCTTCGCGCAGCCGCGGCACCGCCCGCGCCTCAAAGTAACAATGCTCGTTGGCCTTGGTGTTCCACAGCCGGCCGTGCATCTCAAACGGCTCTTTGGCGGCCATGGCCGCCTGCCAGCGCGCGTCAAAAGCAGCGCGGTCATCCGGGTGGATCATCGCCAGCCAGCCCATATCCTGATGCTCCGCCCACGGCTGGCCGGTGTAGGCTTCCCAGGAGGCTTGCGGGGTCACAAAGCGCCCGTCCGGCCCGGCGGTCCACACCACCGCGGCGGTGGCAGTCACCAGGTTGCGGAAGCGCTCTTCGCTGTCGGCCAGGGCCTGCTCGGCGGTTCGGCGCTGGCTGATGTCGCGAAAGATGAGCACCACGCCAATCAGCCGGCCGGCCTGATCGCGAATGGGCGCGCCGCTGTCGTCGATGGCCAGATCGCTGCCGTCGCGGCGCACCAGCAAGGTGTGGTTGGCCAGGCCGGCCACGCGCCCGTCGCGCAGCACGCGCCGCACCGGGTTATCCACCGGCCGGCGGCCGGCCTCGCTGACAATATTGAACACGCGCTCGATGGGCTGGCCCACCGCCTCGGCCGCCGGCCAGCCGGTGAGCGTTTCGGCCACCGGGTTCAAGTAGGTCACCTGGCCGTCGGCGCCAGCGGCGATCACCGCGTCGCCGATACTGGCCAGTGTCACCTGCAGCCGCTCGCGGTCCGCGGCGGCCAGCGCCTCGGCCTGCCGGCGGCCGGCGCGCTCGCCGGTCTCGCGCAGCGCGCGCTGCACCGTCAGCGGCAAGCGCTCCAGATCGGTCTTCAGCACATAGTCGGCGGCGCCCTGGCGCATGGCTTCCAACAGCCGGACCTGGTCCACCGCGGCGGCCACGAAGATAAACGGCACCTCGGCGCACAGCTCGCGCGCCAGCGCCAGCGCCTCCGGCCCGGGCAGCGCCGGCAGATAGTAGCGCGCCAGGATCACGTCCAGCCCGCCCTGCTCCGCCGCCCGGCGCAGCTCGGCCTCGAAGTCGGCGCGTGATTGCACACGGACGATCTGCGCCGGCAGCGCGGCCGCCAGCAGCATATCCGCCACGCGCTGGGCATCCGCCTCTTCATCTTCCAGGTGCAGGATAATCATGGCCCAGCCGCGCCATCTACAATCGTTTCCACCGGCTGATTATAAAACCGCCGCCAAACTTGTCCGACATCCCCCGCCGCGCCTTTATGTCAGTCGTTTACGCCAGGGCGTGTAGGCGGGGGACTACAAGGGCGGGGGGGGTGTGGGCGTGTGGGGGTGTGGGGGTG
>JAYTFQ010000389.1:0-4958 GCA_043734225.1 Anaerolineales bacterium
CTTTTCTCCCCCTTCTCCCAGCGGGAGAAGGGGGCCGGGGGGATGAGGGCGAGCGGCCGGTCAAGCAAGGTTGGCGGTTGCGCTAAGGCCATTGATAAACCATCTTCTGCTGCGCCACGTCAAAGGCCAGCAGTTGATAGTTCATCACCATCCACAGCGTGTCATTCTTCCAAATGGTCCAATCCGGCGCGCTCAGGATGATGGTGTCCAGGTTGAGCGGCGCCGACTTCTGGCCGGCGCTCTCGCCGCTGTCCCAGTTGAGCGTGTCGGTCAGGATCTTATAGGACTTGTTGTCGGCCGCGCTCTGGAAACGGATCACGCGCAGTCCGTCGCTGGCCGGCTGCGCCAGCCACACCGGCGTCCCGTCGTCGATAATGCCGCCCGCCTCCAACGGCGGGTTGTCGCCCAGGTCAAAGGTCCAGTGCGTCTGGCCGGAAGCGGCGTTCACCGCCCAAATGGCATACTTGGTGGTGCCGCGCTGGCTCTTGGCCGTCACCATCAGGTCGCTGCCATGCGTGGTCAGCAATAGAAAGGTGTGGTCCGGGTCCGACACGGCCACGCGCGCCTGGCCGTCGGCCAACGCAAAGGCCCACACGGTAGAGCCCTCCGAGAGGTACAGCGTGTCCGCGCTGAACAGCGTCAGCAGGCCGTTCGGGCTGCCGCCGCTGCCCGCGGCCGAATCGGGCGGCGGGGCGCTCCAGGTCATTTTCAAGGTTTGCGCATCCCAGCGCTGGACGCACGTGGCGAAGGTGCCAAAAATCATGTAGAACTCGCTGCCTTTAGGCGACAGCCACAGCGGCGTGGTCCAATCGGCGTAAGCCGGGCCGATATCGCTGCCCTTGCAGGCCGGCTGCACCGTGGTCTCCTTGCCGGTCGCCAGGTCGAAGGCGCGCAGCACGCCGTTGTTCTTGGCGTCGCGGTCCATAAAGGCCACCCGCTGGCCCAGCACGTACAGCCCGCGCGGCGCAGGCGCCTTGGCGCTGGCCTTCCACTGTGAGCGGCCGGTGGCGGTGTCGAACACTTCCAGGGTGCCGTCGTCGGTCAGCGCGGCCAGCCGCGTGCCCGCCAGCCTCAGGCAGTCGCACAAGCTGGTCTGCATCTTGTCGGCCAGGGTGGCCTGCCAGCCCACCGTGCCGTCGGTGCGCTTGAGGGCCATCAACTTCTGGTTGTTGAGGATATAGACGAAAGCCGGGTTGGCCAGGATGGGCGTGTCATACAGCTTGGCGTCTAGCGGCGCCGTTTGCCACAGCAGCTTGCGGGTGGTGGTGCTCACCGCCACCAGGCGCGTCTCGCTGGTGCTGCCGGAGGTGGCCGGATACTGCGTGGTGAGCATCAGCGCCTCGGGCGGGCCGTCGTTGGCGCCGGGCACGATGGTGCCCGGGCGGTTGATGACAATGCGCGCCCCGATGGTGCCGGCGGTGCCGATGGCCTGCTGCACATCGCCAGACAGAACCTGCTGCACAAACGCCGCGGCCTGCGGCGAGGTGGCAAAGACAACGCCGCCGATGCCGATGACCACGGCCGCCGCGATGATGACCCCGACCAGGCAGCCCCACGGCGACGAGCGCTGCGGCCTGGCCATCGTCATCGGCATGCTGGTGACACTGCCCGGGCCCAGGTTGGTCTGCCAGGGGTTGGCCGTGCTCCCCATTTGCATCGGCGTCCCAAAGCCGCCATCGGTCTCAATCACCACCGGCTGGCCGTTGCGCATCTTGATGACGAAACGCTTGCCCTGGCCGGCGCTGGCGCTGGGCGTGCCCGCGCTGGCCGGGCTGGCTGGGCTGCCGGAGATGACGTGCGCGTGGTCGTCGGCGGTCATGGCGTCGGACGAATGTTCAATGACCGAATCGCAGAATTTGCAGCGCGTTGTGGACTGCCCCGGCGTGAAGTCGAGCGGCGCGCCGCAGTTGGGGCAGCGCATGGTGCGCAGTGAGCTGGCGTCAGGCATGATGCATTCCTTGGGTCACGCGCCCAGGCGCGTGACCACACGTTAATCGGCTACCGGCCAATTACGATTTCAAGACTGGTCGGTATTATAAGGCCTGCCGCCCATCCAACGCTTCCAGCCGACCACCACCACCACGGCCACCGCCGCGGCCACCGCCGCGCCCAGCAGCGCCCGCGACACGCCCAAGCCGGCGTGCTTGCGCGGGACAATCAGCTCGTCCGGATGGTGGATTTTGTGCCCTTTGGGCGCGCCAAAAAACTTGGCAAAGCCATTGGGGCTGACAAAAATGTGCGCGGGCAAGGCGGCTGGCCCATGAATGCTGACCATGTGCCGCCCCAGCCGGCCCGTGCGCGCCCGGCCGACAATGGCCATGCGCGTTTCGGCCGGCAGGCAATCGGCGGCCAGGTCGCTGCAAATTTGTTTGGCCGGGTCGTCCACCTGGCCCCAGGTGAACACCTCCGTCACGTCATAGGGCTGGCCCACCTTGTCCAGAATGCACGCCCGAAACTTGCGCACATCCACCCCGGCCCGGTCCAGCGGGATGCGGATAAACTCGCGCGGGCCGTACTTGTCCAGAAAGCTGCGGTGCACGCCCACGTGCGGGGTCGCTTCCACAAATACCCGCTTGCCCGTCGCCATGTCTTTTTCGCCACAGTCGACCGCGACGTGCGAATAGCCGTAGCTGCCGGTGGCATCGTCAATCAGATAGCTTTCCAGGCTGCGCGGGCAAAAAACCAGCAGATCGCAGGCCGGCTTGGGGCCGTTGGGCCTGAATGGGCCAGTGGGGTCGGCCTTGTTGTGCGCCGGAGAATCGTCGCCGACCGGATCGTCGCTATGGCCTTTCCGCACCCACCTGACGATGGGCCGCGCCACCAGCGTAAAATCGCTTTGCAGCAGACCGCGAATGAGGGTTGCCAGCATGCGGTCGGCCACGAAGGCCAAATCCAGGGTAGCACTGATAGGTTGCAGCACTTTGTTCATTGCATATTTACCATACCGTCCAGTGGGCGCCCGGAGTGGCGCCTGTGCGAATTATAGGCGATTATGTGGTAGCATTTTATCCACTATGACTGCCAAACCCATTCCCCTCGATCCCCATCGCGACCAGCCGGTTCTCACGGCCGGCGCGCCGCTGGCCCAGGCCAAGGGCGCCATGCTCATGGCGCACGGCCGCGGCGCCTCCGCCGAAGATATCCTCGGCCTGGCGCTGGAGCTGCGCCGCGCGGACTTTGCTTTCCTGGCCCCGCAGGCCGCCAATAACGTCTGGTACCCGTACCCCTTTATGGAGCCGCTGGAGCGCAACGAGCCCTGGCTCACCTGGGCGCTGGCCAAGCTGGAGAGCGTGCTGGCGCACATCGCCGCTGCCGGCATCCCGCCAGAACGGACGGTGCTGCTGGGCTTCTCGCAGGGCGCCTGCCTGTCGCTGGAATTTGCTGCCCGCCACGCGCGCCGCTATGGCGGGCTGATCGGCCTGAGCGGCGGACTGATTGGGCCGAACGGCACCCCGCGCAGCTACGCCGGCTCGCTGGCGGGCACACCAGTCTTTCTGGGCTGCAGCGATGTGGACCCGCACATTCCACTGGCGCGCGTCGAAGAGAGCGCTGAAATTCTGACCGGGCTAGGCGGCCAGGTGGAAAAGCGCATTTACCCGAACATGGCCCATACCGTCAGCCGCGATGAGTTAACCGCCGTGCGCGCCATCCTGGATTCCCTGGCGGCGTAGACGCCCCGCCCGGCAATCGCCCGCCGCGCGAAAGGCCAGTGGCCCTTGAATTCCCCGCACGCCTTCCGCTATCGCGTCTACGCGCAGGAGATTATCTTTAGCCCGGGCGCGCTGGCGCAGTTGGGCAGCGCGGTGGAACGCGCCGGCTGGCGCCGGCTGCTGCTGTGCACCACCGGCTCGGCCGTGCGCGCCGGGCACGCCGCCCTGGCCCAACGCCTGCTGGCGGATCGCTGGCAGGCCACCTTCGACCACGTGGCGGCGCACGTGCCGGAGGCGCAGGTGGCCGAGGTGCTGGCGTTGGCCGAGGCGCACAACATCGACGCCGTGATTGGGTTGGGGGGCGGCAGCCCGCTGGGCCTGGCCAAGGCGGTGGCCCACGCGCTCAGCAGTCAGCGCGCCGCCGCCGGCCAGCCCGCTGTCCCCATCGTCGCCATCCCCACCACCTATGCCGGCTCGGAAATGACGGCCACCTTCGGCGTCACCCGCCAAAACGCAGCCGGCGAGCCGTTGAAGATGACCGTTACCGACGCGCTGGCTGTGGCCCAGCTGGTGATCTACGATCCCGAGTTGACGCTGGACCTGCCGCCGGCGCTGACGGCAGCCACCGGCATCAATGCCCTGGCGCACTGCATTGAAGCCCTGTATTCCATCACCCGCCACCCGCTGTCCAGCGCGGCGGCGCTGGCCGGGCTGCGCGCCATTGCCGGCGCCCTTCCCCACTGCTACGCCGAGCCCCACGACCTGCAGGCGCGCAGCGAGCTGCTCACCGGCGCGCACCTGGCGGGCGCCTCGCTGGCCAGCGTGTCCATGGGGCTGCACCACGGGCTGTGCCATGTGCTGGGCGGCACGGCCGGCGTGCCGCACGGCATTGCCAACAGCATCATCCTGCCGCACGCCATGCGCTTCAATGCCGATGCGCTGGTGCCCGCGCCCCCGGCCGAGACCTGGGGCCAGTTGGCGGCCGGGGCGCTGGGCCTGACGCCCCCTGCTCCCGTGCCCCAGGTCACCGCTGAGGCCGCGGCCGTTGCCGCCGCCCAGGCTGCCACCGCCCATGTGGAAGCGCTCATCAGCCGCCTGAACCTGCCGCAAAAATTGCGCCTGGCCGGCGTGCGCGCGGCCGATCTGCCGCGCCTGGCGCAGTTGGCCTTTGCCAGCCGCACCGTGCAGAACAACCCCAAACCCATCCCGAGCGCCGAAGCGCTTGAAGCGCTGCTGCGGGCGGCATGGTGATGTTGAGTAGAATTGCCGGTCGAATGGAAGGCTGCGGCCCGACCGCGGTCGGGCCGC
>JAYTFQ010000390.1:0-4539 GCA_043734225.1 Anaerolineales bacterium
GCGAAGGTGCTGCTCAACGCTGGCGTGGCCGTCAGGCTGACCACTGTTCCATAATCAAAGGTCAGGCCGCACAGGTTGCCGCAGGCAATGCCCGCCGGAACGCTGGTAACACTGCCGCCGCCGTTCCCGGCCAGGCCGGCTGTCAACAAGTAGACTTTCAAGTTGAAGGTGGCGGTCACTTGCGTGGTCGCCGTCATCGTGACAATACAAGCGCCGCTGCCGCTGCACGCGCCCGACCAACCCGCAAAGGTGCTGCTCACGCCGGGGGTTGCGGTTAGCGTCACGACCGTGTTTTGAAGAAAGGTCTCCGAGCAATCCACGCCGCAATTGATGCCAGATGGTGTGCTGGCAATCGTGCCAGAACCTGTGCCCGTTCGAGACACAGACAGGTCTGCGATCGACACGCCGCAGTCTGCCACCGGCGGCACTGACAGGAAGCCGCTGAAGTTCACCCCGCTGCTCACCGCATCGCCGCTGCCCGGCCCCGCGCCGGATGGCCCAGCCGCCGTCCCCCACCAGTTGCCGCGCGCGTCGATGGTGGGGCCGAGGGCATTCGCCACACTGGTGATTGGCCCATTGCCGGCGATGCAAGAATTGGCGACCGTAACCGAGACCGGTGCTCCGGAACTGAATTGTGTAATGGCACCCGCCCCGCTGCTGCCGGTGTTGCTGAGCAGTCGCGTGTCAGTAATCACCAGCAAACCCCTGTCGATGGCGAATCCGCCGGCGCTGCTGCCGGCGGCATTGCTCATAATCAGACCACCGCTGATACTCACGGTCACGCTGCCCGTAAAGCCAAGATAAATGCCGCCACCAATGGAGGCGGCCGAGTTATAGGCAATTCGGCCGCCCGATTGAGCAAATTGGCTATTCGGGCCAATTACCGCCACACCGCCACCGGTGATGGCGCTATTGCTCTGGATGTCAGCGTCGAACAACCACGCTGACGCGCCCGCGGTCAAGTAAACGCCGCCGCCGGTGATGGCCATATTGTGCTCAAGCGTGCCAGCGGTGTACGTGAAAAAACCATTCGCGCCATACATCCAAAACCCGCCGCCTTCGCCGTTGGCGGTGTTGCTTGCCACATGACCGCCAGCCAGAACGATATCGCTTCTGCCACCAGGGAAGTTACCCGACGCCGAAAAGATGCCCGCCGCGTTCTGAGCGGTGTTGCTCGTCACACTGCCGCCCAACAGCGCCACACTACTTCCTTGGCTGGCAATACCGCCGCCAGAACCCGTCGCGAGGTTACCCGCGATGGTGCCGCCGGTCTGCGTGAAGACCGAGCCGCCCCCCTGCAAGAACACACCGGCGCCGTCATTCGCGCTATTGAAGGCGATGTCGCCACCTGCCAGCCATGCCTGCGCGTGTACCAGGCGCAGCCCGCCGGCCTCCAACGCCGTGTTGCGCTCAATACTCCCGGCTGTTTGCGTGAAGTAGGACGACGCGCCGCTAGAACCATTAATATAGATACCGCCGCCTTGCCCACCCAGAGTAGTGGTGTTGCTGGTGACTTGCCCGCCGTCAAGGCTGACGGATGCCGGCGCTCCGGTCTCCGAAAAAGAGGCGATGCCAGCCCCTTCGGCAGCGCTATTGCTCAGGACACTTCCACCAAGCAACCTGACTGTGCCGGCATCATTTTCGAGACCGCCCCCGGCCTGTTTGGCGGTATTGCCGACGATAGTGCCACCCGTTTGGGTAAATACGGCTCCTTGCCCAAAGACAACGACTCCGCCGCCGAAGTAATCGGTGCTGTTGCTGAATATCTCGCCGCCGCTCATCGTCACGTTGCCAAACTGTTGCTCGATGCCGCCAGCCAGGTTAGTGCCAACGTTATTCTGGATATTGCCGCTCATGAACTCCATCAAGATGTATCTAACCGACACGCCGCCGCCGACTCCGGCCGTATTGCTGAGGATTTCCACACCGTCGAGCGTCACGGCGCCGCCATAGGCACCCAGCCCGCCCCCGCAATAAGCCGTGTTGCTAATGATGGCCACATTGTGCAGCACCGCCGGCCCCGCCGCGTATATCCGCAGCCCACCCCCGCAATTGGTTGAATAATCAATTCCGGTGCTGGTGAATACCCCGCCCGTCAACATCACATCGGCTAAGTACACTGACGCGCCCGTGATCGTCATCACCCGCTGGTTGTCCAAAGCATAAATAATCGTCGTGCTCGACAGATCGCCCGTGACCGAGATATCTTTATTCACGGTCACGCTTTCCGTGTACAAACCCGGCGGGATGTGCACCTCATCGCCGGGGCTGGCAGCGTCGATGCAGGCCTGAATCGTGGCGCAGCCGACGCCCACCGTGAAGGTCGTCGCCAGCGGCTGCCATTCGGGCGCTGCCCAGGCAATGCCAGCCGGATGCTGGGCGAGGGCCAGCACCGCTGCCGAGGCCAGCAAGCCGGTTGTGATCGATATGAGTATTGAGACAAAGCGCTTGAGCATATTCCCCCAATAGGACCAGCAGAAATGGCCGGCCACCACGGCAGCAATCGCCGCTTGGTGATCACGCGTGGCCGCTCTTTGTTCTACTCAGCATACAGGCGCCGGCCGCCTTATACAACTGGGTGCCCAGCGAACCGCGCTACATTATGTCCGTACACTTCTCGCATTTCCAGAGTGCCACTTCTTTTGCCATTTTTGCCGTTAAAACCAGTCGCGTAGCGGCCACTTGTGCCACTTCAAAACAGGTAGGCTGGGTTGGGCAACACCTACCCAACATAACCGCAACCCCATATCCGACTCGTCTATCTCACTCCGCGCTCTCCGCGCGCTCCGCGGTGCAATCCCCCTGTAAGCCAACCATTGGGCCGGTCGCCCGCCAACCTGCGCTATAATTTCGCCCCAGCCAGCGGCGTGCAGGCTGGGCCCCCGACCGCAGCGGAACTGAATATGTCTCGCTGGCGTCCTAAAAGATGCCGCGCCAGGCCGGGGTGGATTTTTGATTTGCCCATTGCCCCGTCGCCGATGCCCCGGCTGCGCCACACCGAAAGGAAATTGTCATGCTGCGTCGACTTGTCCCCCTCTGGCTGCTGACTCTGGGCGCCCTGGCCTGCTCGCTCACCGGCAGCGGCGCGCCCACCAGCGCGCCCAATTCCCTGGCCACCGGGGCCGCGGCCACCCTTACCGCACTGGCTCCGGCGCTCGCGTCCGCCACGTCCGCTGCCGCCAGCCCATCAGGGACGCCGGCCGCCGCGCCGACCGCTACGGCGGCGACAGCCGGCGCGGCGACCACCGCCGCGGCCACCACTGGGCCTGGCGCGGCAACCGCGACCGGCACGCCCGCGGCCGCTAGCCCGTCTGAAACGCCCGCCGCCGCCGGCTGCAAGCTGGCCTACGCCAACGGCGACACCCTGTTCTGCCTGCCGGATTCGGGCACGCCCCAAACCCTGGCCACCGGCGCCGGCCTGTTCGGCCCTGCCCTCTCGCCCGACGGCACGCTCATCGCCTACTCGATTGTCATCACCGACGGCGTCACCCAGCTGTGGGTGGCATCCGTGGCCGAGGGCGGCGAAGCGCCGCACCTGCTGGTGGGCCAGGACCAGTTGCCCAGCGCCGACGGCAGCCAGATCAACTCGCCCAACCACTACCAGTGGCTGGCCGGCACGCACACCCTGGTCTTCGACACGCGCTACATCCCCACCAGCGCCGGTGGGCCGGGCGAATATATCAATGCCGACTTGTGGACGGTCTACGCCGACACCGCCGCGGTGAGCGACCTGCTGCCCGCCGGCCAGGCCGGCTATTTTGCGGCCTCGCCCGACGGCCACACCATCGCCGTCTCGCGCGGCACCGGGCTGGATCTGATCAACGCCGATGGCACCAACCGCCACGCCAACGTGGTCACATTCCCGCTGATCGTCACCTACAGCGAGTACACCTTCAAGCCGCGCCCGCAGTGGAGCGCTGACGGCAGCTATTTCACGGTCGCCATTCCATCCACAGACCCCCTGGCCGCCGACTCCAGCGTTGTCTTCCAGCGGGTGACCGCCGCTGGCGCCGCCACAGCCTCTGGCACCGACCCGGGCAACTTCGTCTTTGGCGGCCACATTCACGCGCAGATCGCGCCCGATGGCGCGCACGCCGTCTATTCGCGCAATGGAGCCTCCGATGGGCCGCAGGAACTCCACCTGCTCACCATTCAATCCGGCGCCATGGGCAATACGGTCTTTGATAGCCAGGTCAGCCCAACCGGCTGGGGCTGGTCGCCGGATTCCAGCGTCTACGCCTACAGCGTGGTGCCCAGCGCCGGCGGCGGCAAGGCCTACGCCACCGGCCCCGGCGTCGAAGCGCCGCACGCCTTTGCGCAAGACCTCACCAACCTGAAGGATCTGCACTGGGTGAACGGCAACACGGTGGTCTTCCTGGGCCAGATTAGCGGCGGCCCATGGACCCTTTACAAGCAAATCACCGGCGGCGACCCAGGCGCGCTGCAAACGCTCGTGCTCGGCCTGACCGAGCAGACGACGTTTGATGTGAGGCCGTAACTATCTGCTCAGCCCGTCGCACGAAGCCATGGAAAAAAATC
>JAYTFQ010000391.1:0-7513 GCA_043734225.1 Anaerolineales bacterium
TGAGAGTCCTCACAGCCATAGACTTCCGCCAAAGCCCGCAGTTGGGAGTTTGAGCCGAAGACCAGGTCAACGCGGGTGCCGGTCCATTTGAGCGCGCCCGTGGCGCGATCGTGCCCCTCGAACACAGCCTCGTCCGCGCTCGCCTTCCACTCCGTGCTCATATCGAGCAGGTTCACGAAGAAGTCGTTGGTGAGTGTACCCGGCCGCTGGGTGAAGACGCCGTGCTGCGACTGGCCGACATTGGCATTCAAGACGCGCAACCCGCCAATGAGGACCGTCAGCTCCGGCGCGGTCAGCGTCAGCAACTGCGCGCGATCAATCAGCAGCGCCTCGGCCGTCACAGAGTATTTGGCTTTTTGATAGTTGCGGAAGCCATCCGCCACCGGTTCGAGGAAGGCGAATGAGGCCGCGTCGGTTTGCGCCTCTGACGCATCTGTGCGGCCGGGCGTGAAGGGCACGCTGATGGCGTGTCCGCCATTCCGAGCAGCTTGCTCGACAGCGGCGCAGCCGCCCAGGACAATCAAGTCGGCGAGGGAAACCTGTTTTCCACCGGCTTGCGCGCGGTTGAACTCCGCTTGGATGCCCGCCAGGGTCGACAGCACCGTCTGGAGTTGGGCCGGCTGGTTGACTGCCCAATCCTTTTGCGGCGCGAGACGAATGCGCGCACCGTTCGCGCCACCGCGCTTATCGGAGCCGCGGAAGGTGGAGGCCGAGGCCCAGGCGGTGGAGACGAGCGCCGGGATGCCCAGCCCCGTGGCCAGGATCTTGGCCTTGAGCGCCGCAATGTCGGCCGCGTCGATCAGGGCGTGATCGACGGCGGGGACCGGGTCTTGCCAGATCAATACTTCAGCCGGGACCTCCGCGCCGAGATAGCGCGAGCGCGGCCCCATGTCGCGGTGGGTCAACTTGAACCAGGCGCGGGCAAAGGCATCGGCCAACTGGTCGGGATGCTCAAAAAAACGCCGGGAAATTTTTTCGTAAGCTGGGTCGAAGCGCAAGGCGAGATCCGTGGTCAGCATGGAAGGCGCGTGACTTTTTGAAGGGTCGTGCGCATCCGGTATGGTGCCGGCGCCGGCGCCTTGCTTGGGTATCCATTGCTGGGCGCCGGCCGGGCTCTTGGTCAGCTCCCATTCGTAGCCGAACAGATTCTGGAAGAAGCCGTTGCTCCATTGCGTGGGCGTCGTGGTCCACGTGACTTCCAGGCCGCTGCCAATCGCGTCGCCGCCGATGCCCGAACGGAATTTGCTCTGCCAGCCCAGGCCCTGCTGTTCGAGGCCGGCCGCTTCCGGCTCGCGGCCGACCAGTGAGGCATCGCCGGCGCCGTGGGTCTTGCCAAAGGTATGGCCGCCAGCAA
The DNA here is from genome assembly GCA_043734225.1 of Anaerolineales bacterium. GTDB lineage: Bacteria > Chloroflexota > Anaerolineae > Anaerolineales > UBA6663 > JAYTFQ01. The sequence goes on from JAYTFQ010000391.1 coordinate 1,355, forward strand.
TCAGCGCGACCGTTTCTTCGTCATTCATTGCCATACGGGCGAAAGTCTCGCGGATATCGCGGGCGGCGGCGAGCGCATCCGCGCGGCCGTTGGGACCTTCCGGGTTGACGTAGATCAGGCCCATCTGCACGGCGCCGAGGGGGTTCTCGAGTTCCCGGTCACCGGTGTAGCGCTTGTCGCCCAGCCACTCGCTCTCGGTGCCCCAGTAAATGTCCTGCGGCGGCTCCCAGATGTCCGCGCGTCCGCCGCCGAAGCCGAAGGTCTTAAAGCCCATCGACTCCAGGGCGCAGTTGCCGGCCAGGACCATCAAGTCGGCCCAGGAGATCTGGTTGCCGTATTTCTGCTTGATCGGCCACAGCAGCCGGCGCGCCTTGTCGAGGTTGACATTGTCGGGCCAACTGTTGAGCGGCGCAAAACGCTGGGTGCCAGACCCAGCGCCGCCGCGGCCGTCGCCAGTGCGGTAAGTGCCCGCGCTGTGCCAGGCCAGGCGGATGAACAGCGGCCCGTAGTGGCCGAAGTCAGCCGGCCACCAGGGCTGTGAGTCCGTCATGAGCGCGTAGAGATCCTGCTTCACGGCCGCCAGGTCGAGCTTCTTAAATTCCTCGGCATAGTTGAAGGCCGCGCCCATGGGATTGGACAAAGTTGAGTTCTGGTGGAGGATTCCGAGGTTCAACTGGTCCGGCCACCAGTCCTGGTTCGACCGGCCTCCGCCGGGCATGTGATGGTGGTTCCCGCCCGTTTCCGGGCTCTTGCTCGTGTCAGTCATAATAGTTACTCCTTCCGGTTTGTGATGAGTTGAAAAGCGCTGCGATCAACCGTCGTGATGCGCCGCCATCTGGTGGGGCTCAGTCACTCGGCCGCCGCGAGCGCGCTGTACAAAATAGGTCCAAAAAACCGACGATCTGGCGCAGGAAGCGATTCTTTGCGCCGCGGCGTTGGGCGGGATGGTACCACACCTGAACCGCTCACAGCGGCACTCCTGGCTGCCGACCGTGTGAATTATACGCCGTTCGCAGACGCGCGGATGCGCCGGGCATGGGATACTTTTCATTTCGCAGCCGCTCAGCCGAACTGCGAAACCACTCCGCTGTGACCAATGAAATCCAGACAGCCTTGGCCCCACTGGGCGCCGTGGCGCCAGGGCCCTCAAGCCTAATATTATGTCTGTACACTTCTTTCAGACGCCAGTGCCACTTCTCGCGAAGCGGCCATTTTTGCCGTTAAAACTACTCGCGTAGCGGCCACTTGTGCCACTTCTAAACAGGTACCCTGCCCCGCACGGCAGCGAGGGCGGCCATGAAGCGGCTCGGTCGCGGGCGCTTCGCCCCAGCTGCGCAAAACATGACCGCCGCAACCCAGATTTGACGCGTTCCCAGCAGCGAAGTATAACAAGCGGCCTCTGCTAAACCGGCCAGCGGTCCACCGCCGCGAGAGACGAGCGTGGACCGCTGGGTTACGAATGCCAGAAAGGGAGCCAACGATGACAGGCAATCGCTGTGTTGTCTACATGGGGCCAGGCAAAGTCGAAGTGCACGATATCGGCTTTCCGGAACTGAGCCTGCCCGAGCAAAACCGCAAGTGCGAGCATGGCGTCATTCTCAAGATCGTTTCAACCAATATCTGCGGCAGCGACCAGCACATGGTGCGCGGCCGCACCACCGCGCCGCTGGGCCAGACGCTGGGGCACGAGATCACCGGCGAGGTGCTGGAAGTCGGCCGGGACGTCGAATTCATCAAGAAGGGCGATCTGTGCTCGGTGCCGTTCAACATCGCCTGCGGGCGCTGCCGCATGTGCAAAGAAGGCAAGACCGGCATCTGCCTGAATGTGAACCCGGCGCGCCCCGGCGCGGCCTATGGCTATGTGGACATGGGCGGCTGGAAAGGCGGGCAGGCCGAGTACGTCATGATCCCCTACGCGGACTTCAATCTGCTAAAGTTCCCGGATAAAGCCCAGGCCATGGAGAAAATCCGCGACCTGACCATGCTGTCGGACATCTTCCCCACCGGCTATCACGGCGCGGTGACGGCCGGCGTGAGCACCGGCTCGACGGTGTACGTGGCCGGGGCTGGCCCGGTGGGGCTGGCCTGCGCGGCCTCGGCCCAACTGCTGGGCGCGGCGGTGGTCATTGTGGGCGATATGATCCCCGAACGGCTGGCGCAGGCGCGCAGCTTTGGCTGCGAGACCGTGGACCTGACCAAGGGGCCGCTGGTCGACCAGATCGCCCAAATCCTGGGCGAGCCGCTGGTGGACGCGGCCGTGGACTGCGTGGGCTTCGAGGCCAAGGGCCACGGGGCCGGCGCGCAAGAGGCGCCGGCGACGGTGCTGAACGACGTGATGACCGTGGCGCGGGCCGGCGCCAGCATCGGCATCCCGGGCCTGTATGTGACCGGCGACCCGGGCGGGGTTGACGACAACGCCAAGGTCGGCCAGTTGGGCATCCGGATTGGCCTGGGCTGGGCCAAATCGCACTCGTTTACCACCGGCCAGTGCCCGGTGATGCGCTATCACCGGCAGTTGATGATGGCGATCTTGAACGACAAGGTGCAGATTGCCAAGGCGGTGAACGCAACGGTGATTTCGCTGGCGGATGCGCCGCAGGGCTACATCGACTTCGACAAGGGCGCGGCCAAGAAGTACGTGCTCGACCCGCACGGGATGCTGAATTAACCCACCGGTTGCGCGCAAGCTGAATCGGGTCAACGGCACAACCCGCGAAACGTGGGTGTGGTCAGTCGCAAAGCCTGGCCGCACCCGCGTTTCGCCATAGGCGCAGCAGGCGCGCAATGCATCCCCATGAAAAAACTTGTCAATGATCCGGCCGATCTTGCTCATGTCACCAATCTTTCAGAACTGGCCGGGAGGCCCATCCCCTACGGGGCGCTTCGCGTCGCGCGCCAACTTGACGAAAAGAAAAAAGCAGCGCAGTCGCGTTCAGGGTAGACAGCAAAAGTAAGTTAAGATTCTTGGGTTGAAACATGTCGCGTGGTATGACCACTCAGGTCGACAAGACTATGCTCGATGCGCTGGTTCCGGCGCTGGCGGCGCTGGAGGCGGCCACGGCCGAGGGGGCCAGCCTGCGCCGAGGCGTTGCGGCGCTTGGCGCGCGCTTGACGGGCCAACTATTTGGGCGAGCGCATCACCAGCCAGCACGACACCGGCGCAACGTCCGCGTTTGTGATGTTGAAGGTCCCCGCCACCTGGTCGGGATAGCGCTGGCTTTCTCAAAGTCGGGCCTGTCAGCTACGCCTGCCGCAAAAACAGCCCACGTAGGTGGGCTCACCTGCCCCAACGCGGTTGCGGGTTGCGCCTTTCGCGGCCTTATCGCGGCTGCGGTTTCAACCGCCGGGCCGCACTTTGAGAAAGCCTGATCGGAATAGCCGAGGAAGATTGACAGTGGCCAGCTACGTCGCCGCGATTGACCAGGGCACCACCAGCACACGCTGCATGATCTTTAACCACGCCGGCCAGGCGGTGGGCGTGGCGCGCAAGGAACACAGCCAGATTTACCCGCGGCCGGGATGGGTGGAGCATAACCCGCTGGAGATCTGGGAGCGAACGCAAGAGGTGATCGCCGGGGCGCTGAAGGCGACGGGCCTGAGCGCCACAGACCTGGCGGCGGTCGGCATCGCCAACCAGCGCGAGACGACCCTCGTGTGGGACCGGGCCAGCGGCCAGCCGCTTTATAACGCCATCGTCTGGCAAGACACGCGCACCGACGCGATTTGTAACGAGCTGGCCCAGGCCGGTGGGCAGGATCGTTTCCGTGAAAAAGTGGGGCTGCCGCTGGCGACCTATTTCTCCGGCCCCAAGATCAAATGGCTGCTGGACAACGTGCCGGGCGCGCGGGCCAGAGCCGAGCGCGGCGAACTGCTGTTTGGCACGCTCGACACCTGGCTGATTTGGAAGCTGACCGGCGGGCCGAGCGGCGGCGCGCACGTGACCGATGTCTCGAATGCCAGCCGCACGATGTTGATGGCCCTGGATACGCTGGACTGGGACCCGGAAATGCTGACCGTTATGGGCGTGCCACGCAGCATGCTGCCCGCCATAAAGTCCTCCAGCGCCGTCTACGGCCACGCGCAGGGCCTGTTGGCCGGCCTGCCGGTGGCGGGTGACCTGGGCGACCAGCAGGCGGCGCTCTTCGGGCAGACGTGCTTCACCCGAGGCGAGGCCAAGAACACCTATGGCACCGGCTGCTTTATGCTGCTCAACACGGGCGACAAACCTGTCCAATCCAAGAATGGCCTGCTGACCACGGTCGGCTACCGGATCGGAAATGACAAGCCGGTGTATTGTCTGGAAGGCTCAATCGCCATCACGGGCGCCCTGGTACAGTGGCTGCGGGATAATATGGGGTTGATCCAGAGCTCGGCGGAGGTGGAAGCGCTGGCCCGGACCGTGACGGACAATGGCGGCGTTTATTTTGTGCCGGCCTTTTCCGGGCTGTTCGCGCCATATTGGAAGAGCGACGCGCGCGGGGCGATTGTGGGGCTGACGCGCTACGTGACCAAGGGCCACCTGGCGCGGGCGGCGCTGGAGGCCACGGCCTTTCAGACGCGCGAAGTGCTGGAGGCGATGAACAAGGATTCAGGCGTGGCGCTGACCGAGCTGAAGGTGGACGGCGGGATGGTATTCAACGATACCCTGATGCAGTTCCAGGCGGACATCCTGGGCGTGCCGGTGATCCGGCCGGCGGTGGCCGAGACGACGGCGCTGGGCGCGGCTTACGCGGCCGGGCTGGCCGTGGGATTTTGGGGCTCGGTCGAAGAATTGCGCGCCAATTGGGCGGTGGCCAAAGCATGGCAGCCTCAGATGGACACCGAGCGGCGCGAGAAGCAGTATCATTGTTGGAAGAAAGCGGTCACACGCACGTTTGATTGGGTCGAATGATCTCCACTGAAATTTTGGTTATTGGCGGCGGCTCAACCGGGCTGGGCGTGGTGCGCGACGCGGCGCTGCGCGGATTCCGGGCCGTGTTGGTGGAAAAGGGCGACCTGGCGCATGGCACCACCGGCCGGTTTCATGGCCTGCTGCACTCGGGCGGCCGGTATGCCGTGAAGGACCCGCTGTCGGCCAGGGAGTGCATGGACGAGAACCGGGTACTGCGGCGGATCGCCGCCGACTGTATCGAAGACACCGGCGGGCTGTTTGTGGCCACGCCATGGGACGACCCGGCCTATGGCGATGAATTTGCGCGGGGCTGCGCCGCGGCGGGCATTCCGGCCGAGGAGATCAGCCCGGCCGAGGCGCTGCGGCGCGAGCCGCGACTGAACCCAAAGATCTCGCGCGCCTTTGTGGTGCCAGATGCCGCCATCGACTCGTTTAAGACACTGTGGGCCAACGCCCGCGACGCCCAGGCGCATGGCGCGCAAATTCTGAGCTATCACAAAGTGCAGCGGCTGCTGCTGCGCGGCCAGACGGTGACCGGCGCGGTGGTGGTGGACACGCGCACCGGCGATGAGCAAGAAATCGGCGCCGACTTCACTGTAAATGCCGGGGGCGCATGGGCCGGGCAACTGGCCGCCATGGCGGGCGTGAAGGTGACGGTGCTGGCCGGCAAAGGCATTATGATCGCCATGAACCACCGGCTAGTGCAGACGTGCGTCAACCGGCTGAAGCGGCCGGCCGACGGCGACATCATTGTGCCGATCCGCACCGTGTGCGTGATCGGCACGACCGACACACGCGTGCCGGACCCGGACGAATACGAGATCGAGCCGGCCGAAGTGCAATACATGCTGGACGAGGGCGAGAAGCTGGTGCCGGGCTTTCGGCAGGCGCGGGCGCTGCGAGTGTGGGCGGGAGTGCGGCCGCTGTATGTGCCTGAGCAGCAGGGCCAGGTCACGGACACGCGCGACGTCAGCCGAACATATACCCTGATCGACCACCCCGAGCGCGACGGGGTGGACGGCTTTGTCACCATCACCGGCGGTAAGTTCACCACCTACCGCGCCATGGCCGAAGTGACCGTGGACCGGGTGTGCCGGCACCTGAAGACCGAGCGGCCGTGCACAACAGCGACCAACCCTCTGCCCGATTCGCAGGACGGGCATTATTACAGCCTGGGCGGGACGCACCTGGGCGGCGGGACCATCGACGTGCTGGGCTACGCGCCGGAGCGGGTGGAACACCCGTGGGCGGCGCTGCCTGGCTTTCTG
>JAYTFQ010000392.1:0-8201 GCA_043734225.1 Anaerolineales bacterium
CACCATCGCCGTCACGTGCGAAAATCAACCAGTGTCTCCTAGCGCCACGCAGACCATGGCGCCGGTGCCCGCGCCAGCGGCGCGCGGCCTGCCGCGCGCTTTTGTGATCCTAGATGGCCGCCGAACGATTAATCTCACTGACAGCGTAATCAACATCGGCCGGCGTCTCGACAACCAGATTATTGTGGATGACCCGCGGGTCTCGCGCAGCCACGCCCAGCTCCGGCTGCGCTACGGTCATTATGTGGTTTACAACCTGGGATCGACCGCCGGAACCTATGTCAATGGGCAGCGCGTGGAAGAGTGCGTGCTGCGGCCCGGTGATGTAATCTCGCTGGGGGGTGTGCCTTTGATCTATGGCGAAGACGGCACCCAGCCGGGCGCGCCGGCCCGGCCCGCTCATTCCACCATGCCGCTCGTGCCGCCAGCCGACAAGCCAGGCAGCGGCCCGGATCAGCGATGACGCCCGGTTCGGCCCTTTTCATCGTGCGTTTGCTCCTGGCGCTGCTGCTCTATGGCTTTCTCAGCCTTGTAGTCTATCTGCTGTGGCAAGACGTGCGTTCAGCGGCGCGGACCGCGGATATTCGTGGCCGGCGGCTGGGGCGCCTGGTTGTGCTGGAATCTGGGCTGCCAGGCCTGGCACCCGGCGCTGAGTTTCCGCTCCTGGCCATAACCTCGCTGGGCCGCGCCCCAACCAACACGGCCACGCTGCCGGACGAAACCGCCTCGTTGGAACACGCCCTGATCCACCTGCGCGACGGCCAATGGTGGTTGGAGGATCTCAAATCACGCAATGGCACGCGCCTGAATGAAAGCCCAGTTGGAGCGCCGGCGCCGGTGATGTCCGGCGATGTGATTGATGTGGGCCGGGTGAAGCTGAAGGTCGAACTGGAATAGGCGGCGGCTATTGCGTCAGGGGCAGCCAGATACCGACCGTGATCACGGCGTCAGGGCCGCTGTTCACCCAAATTCGGCCGGCGTGCAGCTCCACAATCTCCTTGCTGATGGCCAGGCCTAACCCGGTGCCGGCTTCGCCAGATTCAAGCGCCAGCGTGCCCCGAAAAAACCGGTCGAACAGGTGCGGCAGGTCGGATGGCGGAATAACCGCCGGCCAGTTTTTGAAATAGATACTGACGCCTGGCCGGCCCTCATCGGCTTCAGGCTGGCTGTCGACCTGCACCCCACCCCCTTCCGGCGTATAAGCAATCGCATTCCCAATCAGGTTTGTGAACACTTGCAGCATCTGCGCCCGGTCGACTGGCACGGCGCTAAGCTGGGGCGAGGACGCCTGCGTCAGGCTCAGCCCGCGCGCTTCGGCCCGCGTGGCATAAAGGGCCATGATCTCGCCCAACAAATGGTCCAGGCGTTGCGGCTGCCGATGCGGCGCCGCAATCTGCGCCTGCAACCGTGAGAGATCCAGCAAGTCATCAATCAGCCGGCGCAGACGTTCGGTCTCGCGCTGGATGGTGGGCAGGTAGCGCCCCAGCGCGTCGGTGCCGCGTCGTTCCAAAAGACTGAGATGCAGCTTGATATTGGTCAACGGCGTGCGCAGCTCGTGCGACACATTCGAGATAAACTGGTCTTTGAGCCGGTCCAGTTCCTTGAGCCGCTCGTTGGCTTCAGCCAGCATGCGCGTGCGCTCGGCCACGCGCTGCTCCAGCGTTTCCAACAAGTTGGCCCGCTGCAGCGCGCTGCCGGCAATCTCCGCGATGGCGGTCAGCAAATGCACCTCGTCCGGCGAGAAGTCGTGCGGCCGGTCCAGGCCGACGTGCAGCACGCCCACCACGCCCTCGTGCGTCCGCAGCGGAACCGTCAGCGAGCTGCGTACCGGGCGCAAATAGTCGGCCTCCACCGGCGCGCTCAACAGCACCAGCGGGTCGGACTGCAGGTCGCGTGAAATGTAGTTGGTGCCCGTTTGGGCCACATAGCCGGCGATGCCTTCGTGAATGCCCTGGCGCAGTCCAATCAGGGCCGAGTCGGGCGGATACGAGCCGCGCATAACCAGCGCGTTCGCCTCACCATCCAGCATGAATATCGTGCTGACCAGCGCCCCGGTCACCTGGCAGGCCTGCTGCAGAAAGATGGGCAGCATGTCCTTGGACGTGGGCGCCGCGCGCAGGGCGGTCGAGACGTTGACTAGGGTCGACAACTCATCGGCGCGCCGGCGTGTTTCGGCGTAAAGCCGGTTCTTTTCCAACGCCAGCGCGATGGCATCGGCGATTTGGGCCAGCGAGGCAATGTTGACCGTGCGATAGCCTGCCGCCTGCCGCCAACATAGCCGCAGCGCCCCCACCACACGCTCGGTGGCACGCAGCGGCAGCGTGACGCTGGACCGCAGACCATCGGCGAACAGGCCAGCCTCCACCGGGTAATCCAGCTCAGCGGCCAAATCGCTGGCCAGATGCTCGCGTCCGGCCATAACATCGGCCGCGGCGGCCAGGTCGTCCAGCCGGTATGGCAGGGCCGACGGCTGCGTCAACGACGGCGCGGCATCATCGACCACGACCGAAAACAAGCCGTCGGTGGGGTCCAGTATGCTGATGCGCACCCGGTCGCAGCGGCTGATGGCCCGCAGCCCGCGTAGAATAGCCGGAAACGCCTCCACCACATCCGGCCGGGCGTTGAGCGCGCGCAGCACCTCGCTGGCGGCGGTCACTTCGTCCGCGCGCCGGCGCGTCTCTTCAAAAAGCTCGGCGCGCGCGATGGCCAGCGCGATCTGGCGCGCCGCTTGCTCGCCGCGGTCAATCTCCTGGGCGGTGAAGTGGTGCGGCTGATGAAACTCGACAATGGCCGCGCCCAGGCGCCGGCTGCCCGTGATCAGCGGCAGCGCGATCACCGAGCGCGCCAGCAAACCCTCAGCCAGACTGGGGTCGATCAGGTACGGCGCCTGCTGGATGTCGTCGGCCACCACGGCACGCTCCGCGCGCAGGGCCACCTCGGTGACGCTGACGACCCCGCCCGGTGGCAAGACCAGCGGCGATATCTCAGCCGTCGGCCGTGACGAGGCCGCCGGCAGCGGCAGCCTTCGCGTTTCATCCCATAAGGTCAGGTAGCACGCGTCCGCCGCCAGCAGGTCACCCAATCTGGCCGCCATGGTTTGCAGCAGGGATGAAAAATCCAGGGCGCCGACCGCCGCCCGCGAAATTTCGTTAAGCGCTTCCAAATGATGGGCGCGGCGTGCCTCCGCATCGAACAGTTGCGCGTTCTGCAGCGCCAACGCCATGGGCGCCGCGGCGGCCGATAGCATCGGCAGCGCCGCGCTCATCGCCGAACTCGCCTCACGGCTGGCCAGCGCGCACACGCCCACCAGGCTATCGCCAATTATCAGAGGCACTGCCACCAGAATTTCTCGGCCGTGATGCTCGGTCGTGCCGGCCCGTTGGATCGTGACGATCTCACGCAAATCGGCCGCGCGCGTGGCCACAGCTTCCAAGCCGGCAGCGGCCGGGCCCTGCGCCTGGCCAGACGTTCGCACAACTGCTGCCAGCACCAAATGTTCGCCGATTTCTGCTGGCACAAAAATCGCGCCCTCGTCGGCGCTAAAGGCCGCCCGCACCAGTTCCAGCGCGCGCCCGGCCACCTCGCCCAGGTTCAAACTGGCGGTGAGACTTTGGCTCAGGCCATACAACAGTTCCAGGCGCCGGGTCTCGTCCTCCCGGGCGGCAAAAAGGCGTGCATTGTCGATAACGCTCGCGGCCTGGCGCGCAAGCGTCTGCGCCAGCCGAATTTCGGCGGACGTGAACACGCGCGGCGCGCCACTGTCCCAAATCGCCGCCAGGCCCAGAGTTTGCCCGCGGGCCAGCACCGGAACGATTAATTCAGCTTGAATGCCATAAATCGAGAAGAACACTCGCTCGGCCGGCGACACATCGGCATCCGACTGACGAAACTGCACGGCGGTCTGTTGGCGCGCCGAGCGTTCCGCGTGTGGGAAATCCACCAGCGGAAAGGACGCGCGGGCCGTCACACGCTCGCTGGCCCGAGCAGCCGCGCCCCAATATTCGGCCAGTATGGCGATACTGGCGCTCTCCAGGTCCACTTCGATAATGTACGCGCTGGTGGCCACCAGGCCTTCGGTCAGATGGCGGGCCAGGGCCTCCAGCACGGCCTGCGGGGCGCGGCTGGCGCCCATCTCCTGCGAAGCGGCGAAGAGTTGGCTAAGCTCGCGCGCGGTCGCGCGCGTTTCCGCATACAGCCGGGCGTTCATAATGGCCACCGCCGCCTGGTCGCCAAACAAGGTCACAATCTCGGCATCATTCGGGCCGAAGCGATTGGGCAACTGGTGCGTCACCACCAGCACGCCGACGATCTGGCCATTGGCCCGTACTGGCGTGCCAATGGCCGACCGGATGTCCTCAGCCGCGAAAGCCAGCGCCCGGCTGGGCCAGCGCGGATAGTCGCCAATGATGATGGTTTGACCGCTGGCCACAACCTGGCCGCCAATGCCTTCGCCGGGCGCCAACCGCAGGCCGGCATAGTCGCCGCGATATTGGTGGCTGACGGCAGATTCGAGCCAGCCATCCGGCAGCAGCAGATACAACCCCCCGGCATTGCCTTGCACCAGGCGCACGGCATGCTGCGTGATCGCACCCAGCAGGCCCGGCGGGTCCAGTTGCTGGCTGAGATCGAGACTGACCTCATGCAGGGCGGTCAGGGCAGATACGCGCTGCCGCTGTGCTTCAAACAATAATGAATTCTTGATGGCCAGGGCGGCCTGGCCGGCGAATGTGGCCAGGTACTGCGCGTGACGCGCGTGGAAGAAATCGGGCGTGATCTGATCGAGCGCAAACAACGCCACGACTTCGCCCTGGGCCACCATCGGCGCCCCAATCCACGAGCGGATGTGAGCCGAGGCCGCGAAATTGAGCCAGCCCGGATAGCGCGCCGTGTCAGGAATGATGAAGGGCGCGCCAGTTTCCACCAGTGTGCGGAGCGTGGGCGTGGAATCGAGGTCGAGCGTCATGCCGCTGATTTCGCGGATGACTTCAGGCCCAAATTGTTCGTAGCCGCGCAAGCGGGCCATGCGGCAGTGCCGGCCATTTACCAGAAAGATGGTGCCGGTTACGAACGGCACTACGCGCTCCAATTGTTCCAATAGCCGGTCGAGAACAGCGTCAGTTTCCAAACTGGCGCTGAGTATGGCGCCGGTCTCGCGCAGCACCGCCTCCAGTTCGCGCTGCTCGCGCTCGGCCACAAATAGCCGGGCGTGTTCGATGGCTACCGCGGCCTGGTTGGCCATCAGGTTCAGGATTTGCTCGTCGGCGGCGGCATAGGCCGCGGCAGCGTAAGACTGCGCCGACAGCATGCCGAACACTTTGCCGCGCAGCCGCATCGGCACAGCCACCAATGATTGCACTGGCTGGCGGTCGCCGAAGTGCAGCGGCAGCAGGTCGCCCAGTTCCGCCAATTGGTCAACACGGATCGGCCGAGCAGAGCTCAGCACACGCCCCGTCAACCCGGCCCGCCGATCGGCGCGCTCCGCACCCAGCCGCCGGCCGTTGTCGACGGCATACACCAGCTCAATATACTGCTCATCATCACTCAGGACGGTGATGGTAAACGCATCGCAAGCCATCAGGCGCGTCACCGCTCGGTGGGTGGCCGTATAAACCTGCTCCGGGTCCAGGCTGGCATTAATTGCCTGGCTGGCCTCGTACAGCACGGCCCGGCTTTCGCTGGCGCGCTCCGAAGCGCGCCGCTCAGCGGCCTGCACCCGCAAGCGGTCAATGGCGATTGCCAGTTGGTTGGCCAGCGTCGTCAGCAAACGCTCGTCGTCTTCGCTAAACGCATTTGGGCGCGCCGACTCGGCGTTGGCGACTCCGATAAACAGCTCGCCGGCCTTGAGCGGCACGCAAATTTCAGACAGCGTGACCGGCCCCAGGTCGACGAAACGCGCGTCAGCGCGAACATCGCCTACGCGTATGGCCCGGCCGCCGGCGGCCACCGCGCCGGTGAGCCCGGTGGCCAACGGCACCACCATGGTCAGGGTGTCGGCGTCCAACCCCTGATAGGTGGGATGCATCCGCAGCACACCGGCCCGCGCGTCGAGCAGCATGACGCCAAAGTTGTCAGGAAACAGCTCCGCGCCAATCAACTGCGTCGCCCGCCCAATCAACTCGTCTTCGTTGGCCGACTCGGCGGCCGCCACCGCCACCAAATGCAGCACCGTCAGCTCTTGCACCTGACGGCGCGTGTTTTCAAACAGCCAAGCGCTGTCAATGGCGATCGCCGCCTGCTCGTTCAGGCGCTCGCCCAGCGCGAAATCTTCCGCCGTCATCACGCGACCGTGGGCAAAACCGAGATTCAGCACGCCGACAACCCGCCCGGCTGATTTGAGCGGCAGCGCCAGCAGGGCCACGACCGTGGGCAGGCTGCCTGGCACGGGTGCAGGCGTGAGCGCTAAGTCTGGTTCGAATAGCGGGGCGCCGCTCTGCGCCGCTGCGGCAGCTAGGGCCAGCGCCGCTGGATTGGCCGCCGCGCCATCCGCCTGGCCCGCAAGGTCCTGGGAGGCGTGCCAGAAGAGGCGCTCCAGGTGGTAGAGGTAGAGCACGCCACTGGCCGCATCCGGGAAGAGTTGAACGGCGGCCTTGAGGATAGCCGCCAAAACCGCCGGCTGGCCGCTGCCTGCCCCAGCATTTCGGCCCAGGTCGCGCCAAATACTGCTGGTCGAGTCGGCGCTGTGCGGCGGGATGGGTTGGTCAGCGCGGGAAAGCGTGCCCGCCAGCCGATCACTGGCACCGGATACCGTGGGTTCAGATTGCAGCGTCATCTCCAGGTGGCGGGCGAGCGGGAACCAAGTCGAAAGTATATCGTTGAAAGCTTTTCGGCGCCAAACATTTGCAAGTATAATCGCGGATAGCGTTCTGGTCGTCGACCGTTCCAAACTGATGCCGCCTTCCGCAAATATTCCCAGCCCATTGTCGTTGCTCCTGGAACTCGGCCAGGCTCTGCACTCCACGTTGGAGCTGGACCCGCTGCTGGGCACCATTCTGCGCCAGATGCAGAGCGCCGCTCAAGGGGAAGACGTCTCGATCTGGCTGTTAGACAGCAGCGGAGAGCGGCTAACTTGCACCCACGCGGTGGGCCGGGAGGCTGAAGCGCTGATTGGTCATTCATTGCCCAAGGTTACCCTATTGGATGGGGCCGGCTGGTTCGAAACAGCCGACCACCCCGCTCTGGAGCAGACCTCCGACGCGGACGGCCACGTCTTTTGGGGGCGGGCTCGCAATGCCATCTTTGCGCGCCTGGCAGCGCGCGGGGAGCTGCTGGGCATCATTTCAGTTGCCAACAAGTTGGGCCAGGCGGATTTCTCGGAACCGGATCGGGCCCTGGTGGCGGCGCTGGCCGGGCATGCCGCTGTCGCCATCCAAAATGCGCGCCTGTATGAGCAGCAGCGCCGTAACAATGAGCGCCAGCAGCTTCTGGAACAGATCAGCCGGCACTTACAGCAGACGCTGGATAGCGATGTGCTGATTCCGCTGATTTTGGAAGAGGTCAATACCGCCATCGAGGCCGAAGCGCAATCGCTGTGGCTGCTGAACAACGAAACCGGGCTAATCGTTTGCCACTACGCCACTGGACCAGGCGGCGAGGCCATCAAGAAGGTGACGGTGCCGCTGGGACGAGGCGTTGTGGGCTCGTCGGTGGCCAGCCAAACGCCCATCATGATTGAGGACGCCCAAAACGACGAGCGGACGTTCAAAGACGCCGACGCCCAGACCGGCTTTGTCACGCGTTCACTGTTGTGCGTGCCGCTGGTGCGCCAAGGCAAGTCCATCGGCGCCATTGAAGCGGTCAACAAGCAAGGCGGCGGGCGGTTCGGGCAAGCGGATCTGGATTTGCTGCGCAGTATCGCCGACAGCGCCGCTCTATCCATCGAGAATGCCCGCCTGTATGCCGAGTTGGCCGCCAGCTATGATGGCACGCTGGACGCGCTGACGGCGGCGCTGGACTTGCGCGACAGCGAGACGGAAGGCCATTCGCGCCGGGTGGTGGAATACACGGCTCGCCTGGCGCGCCAGATGGGCTTGCCGGAGCATGAGGTGAAAAGCATCTGCCGCGGTGCCCTCATCCACGACATCGGCAAGATTGGCGTGCCGGATGCCATCCTGCTCAAGCCCGGCCTGCTCGACTTGGATGAGCGGCGCATCATGGAAAAGCACCCGGTGGCCGGTTACGAAATGCTCTTGGGCGTCTCTTAC
>JAYTFQ010000393.1:0-1519 GCA_043734225.1 Anaerolineales bacterium
CCAAAGGGGGTCGGGCCACAGCATCTCATTCGGGAAAAACATCCTTGATTTCCCCGATTACCGGTTAACGGAGGCCGCCACATGGCAATTGGCCGTGACATTTATCTGCTAAGCCCCAAGGCGCTCAACCCGGAGACCATTGCCGTGGCTTTCGCCAAAACCTCGCGCAGCCCGGAATCGTTTCGCGACATTGCCGCGGAGCTCAGCGACGAAAAGTCGGCCCAATTCCATGAGAAATGGGTGGTGGGGTACGGCCATGCCTCGGTGGCCGAGCACGCCGTGCTGCATATTGCCGTCGAAAACGTGTCGCGGCTGGCCATCGAGAGCCTCGAATCCAGCCGGCTGGCCTCCTACACTGAAAAATCGACCCGCTATCAGGTATGGGGCGCGGACAGCTTCTATACCCCGCGCGCCATCGCCGAAAGCGCGCTGGCGCAGGACTATCAGACCCTGGTGGCGAGCCTGTTCGAGCTGTACAAGCGTTCGCTGGGGCCGGTGAAACAATTGATGCAGGCGCGCTATCCGCGCAAGGACGGCGAGAGCGAGGCGCGCTGGGATGGCCGCATTCGCTCCAAGTATGTGGACTGCTGCCGGTTTCTGCTGCCGGCTGCCTCGCTGGCCAATGTCGGCGTCACGGCCAATGCCCGCGTGCTGGAGAGCGCCATCCGCAAGCTGCTGTCGCATTCACTGGAAGAAGTGCGCGAAATTGGCGCCGAGGTCAAAAAGGTGGCGCAGGCCGAAGTGCCCACCTTGCTCAAGTACGCCGAGGCTGTCGTGTATCAGAGCCACACTCAGGCCGCGCTGACCAGCGCCGCCGAGCCGCTGGGCGCGGCCGGCGGGGAAGGGGCGGCGGTGACCCTGGTGGACTACGATCCGCAGGCCGAGCATAAGTTCCTGGCCGCCTGCCTATATCGTTATGGGCAAGGCACGCTGGCCCAATGCCGGGCGGCGGTGGCGGGCATGACGGACGCGCAGCGCGCCGCGCTGGCCGCCGATGCATTGGGCCAATTGGAGCGCTTTGACGTGCCGCTGCGCGAGCTGGAGCACGTCAGCTATACTTTTGATGCCGTGATGGACCAGGGCGGATTTTTCGAGATCAAGCGCCATCGCATGATGACGCAAAGCCCGCAGCGGCTATCGTGCGAGCTGGGTTACGCGGTGCCGAGCGCGATTGAGGCGGCCGGCCTGAGGGCGGAGTATGACGCGGCTATGGGCGCGGCCCGCGACCTTTATCGCCGGCTGGCGGCTATTCTGCCGGAAGAGGCCGGCTATGTGGTGCCGAACGGGTTCAACCGCCGGTTGCTGATGACGCTCAACCTGCGCGAGGCCTTTCACCTGTGTGAGCTGCGCGGCGCGGCCACGGCCCACTTCTCCGCCCGGCGCACCGCTGGCCAGGTCTACGCCCACATTGCCGCGGTTCACCCGCTGCTGGCCGGCTTTATGCGCTGCCGCGACAATGCGCCCTGGCAGGCGATTGAAGACGAGCACTTTTCGGCAGTGGCATAACAATCTAGAAAAA
>JAYTFQ010000394.1:0-2416 GCA_043734225.1 Anaerolineales bacterium
CCATTGCCGCCGGCATTTTATGACCGCCGGAACCATTAACTATTACCCTATTTCACTTACCGTACCCCTCAACGCCGGCAGGGGCGAATAAACAAGCAGCAGGGTGGCGGCCAACCCGCCGACCGCCGCGACCCAGATGGCAGGCCGGATGCCGATGGCGCTGCCCAGCAGCCCGCCGGCCAGCAAGCCGAGCGTGCCCACGCCGCCGGCCAGAAAGCCAACACTGGCGCTGACGCGGCCCAGCAAATGGACGGGGGTGATGGACTGGCGCAGGCTGAGCGCGCTAATCTCAAAAACGGCGCGAAACAGGTCGCCTGCAAGCTGCGGCAGGGCCAGGAGCAAAATGGCCAGCCAGGTGGGGCCGCCGGCCAGCGGGGTGAGCAGGCCAAACAGGCCCATCAGGGCCGAGGACAGGATCAGGGCTGGACCTTGCCCCAGCCGGCGCGCCAGGGGCCGGGCCGCCGCCGCGCCCAGCAGCGCGCCCACGCCGCCGCAGGCGATGATCAGCCCCAGCACCGCCGGGGTCAGGCCGAGCACGTCCAGGGCATACAGGCTGTACAGAGCGCCATAGAAGCCGCCGAAGAAACTGCCCCAGGCGGCGGTCAGGGCCAGGGCGCGCAGCACGGGCTGGCCCCAGGCAAGGCGCAGCCCTTCGCCGATCTCGCGCGCCACGCTGGCCTGCGGGCCGCGCGCGGGCGGCGCAGGCTCGGGCGCGCGGATGAGCGCGAGCGACAGCGCCGAGCCCAAAAATGACAGCGCATCCACAGCCAGGGTGAAGGGGGCGCTAATGATCTGCACCAGCAGGCCGGTGATGCCCGGCACCACGATCTCGGCCAGTGAGCCGGTGAGGCCGAGTTTGCTGTTGCCTTCAAAGATCTGCTCCGGCGCCACCAGGCTGGGCAGAAAGGCCTGGTAGGCAACGTCGAAGAACACGGTCAGCACGCCAGCCAGCGCGGCCACCACATACAGATGCCCCAGGGTGAGCCGGCCAAACAGCGCCGCCAGCGGAATGGAGGCCACCAGCAGCGCCCGGCCCAGGTCGGCGGCGATGAGGATGGGGCGGCGGCGCAGCCGGTCAACCCAGGCGCCGGCCAGCAAGCCAAAGAACAGCACCGGCGCCGAGCCGGCCGCGGAGAGCAGGCCCATTTGCCAGGGGCTGGCGCGCAGCACCAGCACGCCGATGAGGGGCAGCGCGTCGCGGGTGACCATGGAGCCGAACTGCGACACGGTCTGCCCGGCCCAGAGCTTCATGAAATCGGCGTGGCGCCAGAGGGTGGAGGATGGGGCAGTCATGTGAAGCGGGGAGTCTACAATCAAACGGCCAGGTCAGGCAACCCAACTGCTTGACCGGGCCAGGGCTTTTCCAAAGTCGCGTCGGGCGACCAAGGTCGCAGCCGCGATAAGGCCGCGAAAGGCACGAAGCCCACCTGCGTGGGCTAGATGGGCCAAAGGAGTCGGCGAAGGCCGACTCACCTGCCCCAACGCAGTTGCGGGTCGTGCTCTCGGGGCCTTATCGCGGCCGCGCGCGAAGCGTCCAACCGCCAGGCACAGGCGCCGCAAAGAGCCAAGGAAAAATAGAAAAGCCCTGCTGACCTGGCCGTTTAACGGTGAGCGCCAGCCGTGCAGCGGCCGGCGTTAGATCGGATTGTTGCGCGTGCCGTCCGGCAGGCGGGCGCCGGCCAGACGGCACCCGCGCAGGTTGGCGCCGCGCAGATCGGCGCCGGTGAGGTCGCAGTCGCGGAGATCAGCGCCGCGCAAGTCCGCCCGCCGCAGGCTGGCGTTGCACAGGCGGGCTTCCGTGAGGCGGGCGCCCAGCAGCCGAGCCTTAGTCAGCGTGGCGCGGGTGAGGTTGGCGCCGGAGAGATCGGCGCGGTCGAGCCAGGCTTCGGTCAGATCGGCGTTGCTGAGGTCCACCCAGGACAGGTTGGCCTCGCGCAGCACGGCGCGCTGGAGGTTGACGCCGCGCAGGTCGGATAGGGCCAGGTAGGCAGCGGAGAGCTGCGCCTGCGGCAGGTGCGCGCCGGAAAGGTTGGAGAGCGACAGGTTGGCGCCCATCAACTCAGCGCCAGACAAGTTGGCCTCAGCCAGGTTGGCGCCGGTCAGGTCGGCCACCACCAGCTTGGCTTTGCGGAGATTGGCGCGGCGCAACTGCGCGCCCGGTTCGATGCGGTAGCCGTTGACAAACATGCAGCACTCTCCTAACTGAAAACAAACGATTAATTGACATAGTGTAAGGTAGGTTTGAATATTGTTATATAGACCGCCTGTACCCCTGACCTCTGGTTGGGTCGAATATTTAGCAACGTTCGGCCGGGCGCCGGCCATCACAGAAACCACAGTCAACAAAGTTGGATTGGCCGAAATGAAGGCTGTAGCCCAACACCCGCGGGTGTTGGGCTACAGCCTTCATTTCGGC
>JAYTFQ010000395.1:0-11017 GCA_043734225.1 Anaerolineales bacterium
CGTGGTTTTCGTGGTCGCTGACTGAGCACGTTTTCGCATGCCGGAAGTTTACCCCGGCCCGGCCTAGGCTGGCTACCCCGGTAGGGATGCTATAGTGTCTTGATTTCTCTGGTTTCCTGGAATGTCAGCGCGACTGATCAGGGCAGCACTGAGTGGCAGGGCGACTTCGCCGAATAGGATTCACGTTCAGTGCGGGAGAGCCCGAAAACTGACACCCCCCTGGGCGGTAACTTACCAGATCGCTGCCCGCCATTGACGCCAATGGCGGCGATGGGGTTGCGGGCGCGATCCCGCTGGGCGCTTCAGGCATCTTGGACCTTGAGCAAGCCCAAGCGCGCTTAAGTTAACGCCTATGGGCTGGGGGGTGAAGCGTTCCGGTCGAGTGCAATTCGCCCCCAATGCGAAATGCTCCCCGGGGCGTCTGTTTCTTCCATTTTTGTCAGCGGGACGGTATGATTCAGGCGATGACCCCTTCCGTCCCACTCCCAGGCGACTGTTGGCCCACCGCGGCCCAAACCTGGCTGCTGCGCGCCGCCCTCTTGCCCGCTGAGCCGGCTCAGGCGGCCTGGCAGGTCTGGCGGTCGCGCGCCGGCCCGCTGGAACAGTTGGACGAAGGCTCGCGCCGCTTGCTGCCGCTGCTCTACCGCAACTTGCGCCGCAGCCTCAGCCCCAGCCAGATGGCCGAACCGCCCATCCCGCGCCTGCGCGCTGGCTATCGCCGCACCTGGTTTCGCAACCAGGCTGCATTCTATCAAATGGCCGAGCTGCTCGAAGGCCTGCACAGCGCCGGCCTGCCCACCCTGATCTTGAAAGGCGCCGCCCTGGCCGTCCTGCACTACCGCGACCTGGGCCTGCGCCCCATGGCGGATTTCGATATTGCCGTGCCCTCCGGGCGCGCCCTGGAGGCCTTCGAGGCCCTGCGCCAGTTGGGGTGGTCGCCCGACATGCCCATCCGTCGCCCGGCCGAATATGTCGCCATCCGGCAGTCGGCCGATTTCCGCTCCACCAGCGGCACGCATTTCGATCTGCACTGGTATCTGCTCTGGGATTGCTGTTACCCCGGCGCGGATGATGACTTCTGGTCCGGCGCCGTGCCGCTGCGCGTCAACCAGGTGCAAACCCGGGCCCTCAACCCCACCGATCAGTTGCTGCATGTCTGCGTGCATGGCGCCCTGCTCAACCGCGTGCCGCCGGTGCGCTGGGCGGCCGATGCCATGCAGATTCTGCGCACGCCAGGCGCCGCGCCGGATTGGCCGCGCTTGCTGGCCCAGGCCCAGCGCCTTCGGCTCAGCCTGTCGCTGCGCGCCACGCTCCACTATTTGCGCACTGCCTTGGATGCCGAGATACCCGCCTCGGTCGTGGACGCCCTGGCCGCCATGCCGGTGACCGAGCTCGACCGCGCCTTCTATCGGCGCAAGATCAGCCGGCGCGGCCTGCTGGGCGAGATTCCGCTCATGTGGTCCCACTATGGCCTGCTCGCGCAGGCCCGCCGGCGCCCGGCCACCCGGGCGGGTTTTGTGCGCTACCTGCGGCTGAATTGGGGTTTGGACGACAGCCGCGGCATCCCGCTGTTCGTGGTCAACAAATTTTTCCGGCGTCTCAAGGCGGTCAGCCGCCAGCCCGAGCAGGATCAGCCGGACCTGGAGCCGAGCGCGCCCTGACGCATCTCGCCCGGCGGCGCCTACTGGCGGGCCTTATGGGCGGGCCTTATGGGCCCGTGTCGATTTGGCTGGCCCAGGCGCGTTCAGTGTTGTACCACTCCACCAGGGCTTTCACGCCGGCTTCAAAAGAGACCTGTGCTTCCCAACCCAGCACCTGCCCGGCGCGGGTCACATCCGCCCAACTGGCGATCACGTCCGCCGGATGGGCGGCTCGGTAATTCACCTGCGCTGTCCGGCCGGTCAGTTGCTCGATCAGCCGGATCGCCTCGTTGAGCACCACTGGCTTGTCTGACCCCAAATTGATGATGTCATAGCCCACCGGGCGCAGCGCCGCGATGGTGCCGCGCGCGATGTCATCGACAAATGTGAAGTCACGGCTCTGGCGGCCGTCACCGTTGACCGTGATCGGCCGGCCCTCGCTGATCTTTTGCGTGAACCGGAACGGGCTCATGTCCGGCCGGCCGGCCGGGCCGTAGACCGTGAAGTACCGCAGCACGGTCACATCCAGCCCGTGCAGATAGTGATAGGTATAGCACAGCGTTTCGGCCGCTTTCTTCGAAGCGGCATAAGGCGAGAGCGGCCGGCTGGTATCCATGTCCTCGCGGTACGGCATGCTGTTGCGCGCGCCATACAGGCTGGAGGTGGAGGCCAGCACGAACTTGCCCACCGCGTGCTGCCGGCACATCTCCAGCAGATTCAAGGTGCCGGTCAGGTTGGTTTCGTAATAAATCCACGGGTCTTCCACGCTCGAGCGCACGCCGGCGCGCGCGGCCAGGTTCAGCACCGCATCAAAGGCGCCGTGGTCTTTCCACACCCCGGCCAGCTCCGGCAGCCGCCGGATGTCTGCCTGCCGGAAGGCAAAGCCGGGCCGGCCCAGCAGTTGCTTCAGCCGCCATTCCTTCAGCCGCACGTCATAGGCGTCGTTCAGGTTGTCCAGGCCGGTCACCGTGTGGCCGTCGGCCAGCAGCAGCGCCGCCACCCGCGAGGCAATGAACCCGGCCGCGCCGGTCACCAGAAAGTGCATGGCTCGTTGGCCGCGGCCCGGCTAGGCCTGAACTTCGTTGGGCGCTGGCGTTGTGGTCTGGGCGGCATACCATTCAATCGTGCGGCGCAGCCCGTCTTCAAAGGTCGTGTGGCTCTTGAAGCCAAAGGAGGCTTCGGCCCGGCTCACGTCCAGCTTGCGGCGCGGCTGGCCGTTGGGTTTGCTGGTATCCCACGCCAGCTCGCCTTCGAACCCGGTCAGCCGGGCGATGGTGCCCACCAGGTCTTTGATGCTAATTTCAAAAGCGCTGCCCAGGTTCACCGGCGCGCTGTCATTGTAGCGCTCGCCGGCCAGCACAATCCCCTCGGCCGCGTCTTCGACATACAGGAATTCGCGCGTGGGCGAGCCGTCGCCCCACACCACGATTTGATGATCGCCGCGCGCGCGGGCCTCCAGGCACTTTTTAATCAGCGCCGGGATCACGTGCGACGAGGCCGGGTCAAAGTTGTCGCGCGGCCCATACAGGTTCACCGGCAGCAGGAAGATGGCGTTGTAGCCGTACTCCTGCCGGTAGGCCTGCGCCTGCACCAGCAGCATCTTCTTGGCCAGCCCGTAGGGGGCATTCGTCTCTTCCGGGTAGCCGTTCCACAAATCGTCTTCGTGGAACGGCAGGGGGACGAATTTAGGATAGGCGCACACCGTCCCCAGGGCCACGAACTTCGACACGTTCTGCCGATAGGCTTCGTGCATCAGTTGGGTGCCCATCATCAAATTATCATAGAAAAACGCGCCCGGGTGTTCCATGTTGGCGCCAATGCCGCCCACGCGCGCCGCCAGGTGAAAGACGATGTCGGGCTTGGCGTCGGCCAGCAGATCGCGCACCGCCGGAAGCTGTACCAGATCATAGTCTCGGTGGCGCGGGACAAATACCTCGGCCCCGCTGGCCCGCAGGCGCTCCACCACAAACGAACCCAGGAAACCCGCGCCCCCGGTCACCACTGTCCGCTTGCCTTCCCAAAATTCCCGGCTATCCGATCCATTGTTCGTCATAACAGTATCCTATCCGTCACGGTCAAGCTCTGCCCATCCCTGCTCAAGTCCGCCCGCCAGGCGCGACGGTGTCCTTCGGCGCGCGCCACAAGCTGAGCCCCAGAGCCAATACCAGGCCCAAAACAAACCCGAGGCCAGCGGCCAACAGGATCGAGGTGCTGGTGTGTGAACTGATCTTCACGCCCGGCAGCACTGCCCGGCTGGCAATCTGGACCGTGTTGGACGAGGTCTGCGCCACCAGCCTGGCATCCTGCACCTGGCTGGCCAGCTTGGTGTAGCGGTTGATGGCCAGCGTCCGCGCGCCTTGCAGCTCATCCAGCTTAATTTGACCTTGGGCCACCTGCCCCTGCAGCGCCAGAAGCCGCGGTTGCAGGGCTGCCACCTGGCCGTCGAGATCGGCCAGGCGCGCGGCGATGGTCTCTCGCAAGCTGCTGACCAGCGCCAATTGATCGGCGGCCGCCGGCCCGGCCACGGGCTGGCCGGCGTTCACCTGCACCTGCACCGGGAAGCCGGACGAAAGCTGATGCGTGTCCGTCAGCGTATTGTCTGTGCCGTAGATCCGGCTGGTAATGGCCAGCAAAGCCAGATCATCCACCGCGTTGGCCGGCGCGGCGGCCGGCAGCGCCTTCAGGTGATCGACCAGATCGCGCACATCGCGGCTGAGCAGCTCCAGCTCGTGGCGCCGGTTCAAATAGTCGATCAGCGAGTCCTGCTGGCTGCGCAGTTGCGCGCTGAGAATATTGTTCTGATTGCTCGCCTGAAACGTTGCCAGGTCGTTTTCCGACTGATCTAGCGCTGTCTTGGCCTCGGCCAGTTGGCTGGTATAGAGCTGCAGGTTGGCCTGGTCCTGGCCATACAGCGCCCCGGCCTTCGCCGCGAACACTTCCGCCCAAATGTTGACCAGGCTGGCGGCCAGCTCCGCATCGCCGGTTTGCGCCTTCAGGCGCAGCAGCGTGGGGTCGGAAGCAGTCTCAGCCGTCAACTGGCCCTTAAGCGTGTTCAGGCTGGCGGCCGGGTCGGCGCCGGGCAGCAGCGATTGGCTCTGGGACACAACCTGCGCCAGCATATCGTCCGAAACCGCCAGCTCGGGATAGGCGTGCACCGGCAAAGGACCGTTGGCGCTGCCGCTGTCCGGCTGTAAGTTGTAGCGCGGAGCTGAAACGGATACGAGTGCCACGGCCTCGTAGCTGGGCTTTTGCCGCACACTGTTCAGCGTCGCCGCCGCCGCCGCCACCAGGGTCACGGCCGCGATCAGCGGCCAATAGCGCAGCATGCCCTGCACGTATCGTCGCAGGTCAATCTCATCGTCGATCACGGTGTTTCTGTCCTATGGTCTGGGTTTGGCGCCTGAGCCGAGGATTATACTATCCAATTTGCGACTTTACGTGGGCGGCCGCCAGGCTCAGCAGGCGCGCCTGCACGTCGTTCTCCCAGCGCGCCGAAGGGCTGGCCGTGGTTTGTTGGCCCAGCCAGGCATCCAGCACCGCCCGCCCGGCTTGCGCCCCCACCCACAGCCGTGATCCGCGCGAGCCGAGCACGGCCGCGCGCACACCCGGGGCCACCAGTGCCGGAACGAGGTTGACCTCCGGGTCACCCGGACCGAGCAGGATCAACTGCGCGCGCAGCAGCGCCGCCAACACCTCCGGCGGCGCGTTGCCTTCCAGGGCGTAGTGCGCGTTTGGCGGCGGCAGCCGGGGCGCCGGCGCCAGCAGGGCCAGGCGCACATGTCCGTTCAGGCGCAGCGCCTGGTTGAGACGGTCGAAGCCTTGCCACCAATCTTGGCCCAGGCCCTGCTCCAGCAGCGGCCGCACGGAGGCCGGCGCCTCGGCCAGGGCGCACACGGCGTCGATCACCTCGTCGCGCGACGGCTGCATCCCGCTCGCCGTCTGGCTGGGCGCCAGCAGCAGCACCACCTCGCGGCTCAGCCGGGTGGCCACGCGCACCGCTTCCACCAAACCGCCGCCGCCCGGGATGAGCACCAGCGGCGGGTCCCCGGTCAGGTGCGGCTCAATGCGCTCGAAGACCGTCAGCGTCACCAGGCCGGCCAGCACCAGCGCCACAAAGGCGCCATCGGCGATGGGCGGCGGCGCCTGCACCATGAACAGCGCCGCCGTGCCCAGCGCGGCGGCGGTGATATACATCGTCAGCACAGCCCGCGGCTGGCTCATGCCGATCTGCACCAGCCGGTGCGAGGTGTGG
This sequence comes from Anaerolineales bacterium, assembly GCA_043734225.1. Taxonomy (GTDB): domain Bacteria; phylum Chloroflexota; class Anaerolineae; order Anaerolineales; family UBA6663; genus JAYTFQ01. The sequence goes on from JAYTFQ010000395.1 coordinate 5,893, forward strand.
TCCGACCCGCCTTGAAAAATTGAGCGCCCGCGCCGCATCCGCGACAGGCTGACCAGGACCGTGTCGAAAATCAACACGCCCAGGACCACGATCGGCGCCATCCAGGTGGATGCCAGCGGGTAATGAATGAAGCGCAGCTTGATGCCGATAACGGCCAGGGTGAACCCCAGCGTTAGCGAACCGGCGTCGCCCATGAAACTGACCGCCGGCGCGAAATTGTAAAATAGAAAGCCGGCCGCCGACCCGGCCAGCGCCGCGGCCAACCCGGCCACCAACCCCTGGCCCTCCAGCGCCGCCATCGCAAAGAAAAACAGCGCCGCCACCAGCGTGATGCCGGCGGCCAGGCCATCCATGTTGTCCATTAGGTTGACGGCATTGGTGATGCCCACAATCCAGATCAGGGTGATGGCCCCATCCAGCCACCACAGGCCAAACAGGTGCACCTGGATGCCGGCCAGCATGACGCTAATCGCGGCCAGGAACTGGGCCGCCAGCTTGATGGAGACCGGCATGCCATAGCGGTCATCCCAGAACCCGGTCAGGAATAACAGGGTGGCGCCGCCCATGATGCCCAGCCCTTCCAGCCGCCAGTCGCGCCCGCCAAAGGCGATAAAGGCGACAGCCAGCGCCAGGTACATGGCCAGACCGCCCAACAGCGGCACCGGCGAGCGGTGGGCTTTGCGCAGTCCGGGCTGGTCGAGCATGCCCAGCCGGCGCGCCAGGATGCGTGTCAGCGGCGTGGCCAGAAAGGCCAGCAAACCGGCGGTCAGGATAATGGGCAGATATTGCTGCATGCGGGTTAGCGCCGTCGCCGGGTTGGATGGGCGCCGTCGCTGGCGCGCGCCTTGCGGATGCTGCCGGCGTCCATCTCCAGCGGCACCTGGCGTTGCAGCAGCTCCAGCAGCACGCGCACCCGGTCCGAGCCTTTCAGCGCCAGGTCAAAGATGGCCTCGTAGCCGGCAAACGGTCCGGAGGTGATCATGACGGTGTCGCCCGGATTGAGGTCGGCGAACACCAGGCCGCCGGCGGCCTGGATGCTGACAATCTTGCGCTTGAGCTGGGCGATGAGCAGATCGGGCACCACCGCCGGCTCGCCGCCGAACTCCAGCAGGCCCAAGGCCGCCGGCAGCCAGCGCAGGCGGTTGGCGCCAAAGGTGCTCAAATCGGTGTAGACGAACAAATAGCTGGGGAAGTAGGCCCGCTCGCGCGCCGAGCGCGGGTTCACCGGGTGCACCTTCACGGCTGGATAGAATACCTCCAGACCCTGGCCGCTAAGCTGATCGTGAACAAAGCGTTCGCGGCGCGGCTTCGAGCGGATGACGTACCACTTGTTGTTCACAACCGGATGACTCGCGCGGCTCCCGACCGGCCATTCAGGGCATTGCGCGTGTCGATCACCAGCCGGGCATTGGCCCTCACCAGGTCCCAGTCAAAACTGCTATGGTCGGTCGCGATCACCACGCAATCGGCTGCCTGCAGGCTCTCGGCGGTCAGCGGCTGGGTTTCCAGCCGCAGCCCGTCCACGGCCAGGCTGGGCACCCACGGGTCGTGATAGGTCACCCTGGCCTTGCGAGCGGCCAGCTCGGTGATGATGTCCAGCGCCGGCGATTCGCGCAGGTCGTTGATGTCTTTCTTGTAGGCCACGCCCAGCACCAGCACGCCCGCGCCGTTAATGGCCCGCCCGTCATCATTCAAGCCATCGGCCACCAGCGAGACGACGTGCTCCGGCATACGCGAGTTGATCGAATCGGCCAGCTCGATAAAGCGCGCGGTGTAGTTAAGCGACTTGAGCTTCCACGATAGATACAGCGGGTCAATCGGGATGCAGTGGCCGCCGATGCCTGGGCCGGGAGTGAACTTCATGTAGCCATACGGCTTGGTGGCGGCGGCCTCGATCACTTCCCACACGTCCACGTTCAGCTTGTCGCACATCAGCGCCATTTCGTTCACCAGCCCGATGTTGACGGCCCGGAAGGTGTTTTCCAGCAGCTTCACCAGCTCCGCTGTGCGCAGCGAAGACACGGGCACCACCTGGTCCACGGCCAGGCTGTATAGCGCCGTGGCCATCTCGGTGCAGGCCGGCGTGGCGCCGCCCACCACCTTGGGGGTGTTGCGCACGCCATAGTGGGCGTTGCCCGGGTCGATGCGCTCGGGCGAGAAGGCCAGGAAGACGTCCTGCCCCACCTGCCAGCCGGCGGCCTGGAGTTTGGGCAGCAAAATCTCCTCGGTGGTGCCGGGATAAGTGGTGCTTTCCAGCACGATCAAAAAGTCGGCGTGACAGTAGGCCGCCACCTGATTGGCGGCGCCGATCACGTACGACATATCGGGATCGCGGGTTTTGTTGAGCGGGGTCGGCACGCAGATGCTGACCGCGTCGCATTCGGCCAGGACGGCATAGTCCGTGGAGGCCTTCAGGCGGCCGTGCGCGACCAGTTGGGCCACCGTGGCGCTGGGCACATCCGGAATGTAGCTTTCGCCGGCGTTGATGGCGTTCACCTTGCGCGAGTCCGGGTCGATACCAATCACCCGTATCCCGGCCTGGGCAAACTCCACCGCCAGCGGCAGGCCGACATAGCCCAGGCCGGCGATACCCAGGGTGACTTGTTTGGCCTGAATTTTGTCCAGCAGGGCGGTCATGACGTCCATACCTCTTTCGCAGCCACAACGGGCCGTTATTGTATCACCTTCGCCTGCCCAAACGCCCATATTGACGCCCGCTGAGCGCCGGAGCTATAATCATCTCAATCGAATAGCAACCTTCGGGGCAGGGTGAAACTCCCGATCGGCGGTATAGTCCGCGAGTCGCGCAACCTGGCGACACGACCCGGTGTAACTCCGGGACCGACGGTAATTCGCGCGGCAGCTAGGCTGCCCGCGCGATCAGTCCGGATGAAAGAAGGTTCCGCGCGCCAGCGGCCGTTTCGTTTTGGCACCCGCATTTGCTGCAAGGCAGGCGGCGTGTCAGGCGTGGCCGAGGGCGGCGTATTGGCGGCCCCGTTTGCCGGCGCGTTGCGCGCTGTCAGCGGGGTTTTTGCTAAATGGGTCTGGCAGGTCGCGCCGCGAGGCGCCACCGGCTGGCCGCGTTTAAGTCGCCTCAACCTGCCCCGTTGGAGCTTGTGTGTCGCCCGGGCAGGTGCTGTATGGCCGCTGTTTCAAACCAACCCAACTATGGATCGCCGCTGGCCGGCCGCTCGCTGTGGCGCTGGCTGGCGCTGCCGCTCTCGCTGCTGGCCGCTCTGGCCGGCTGGGAGGCGCTGGCGCGCATTAATCATTTCCCCGCTTTCATTCTGCCGCTGCCCGGCCTGGTCTGGCAGCGTTTCCTGGCCGTGCTGGTCAGCGGTGATCTGGCCTGGCACACCAGCGTCACGCTGGGCGAGGTGCTGGGCGGACTGGCGTTGGGGTTGGCAGCGGCCACCGCCCTGGGCTATCTGATTGCCAAATCGCCCAGCCTGGAGCGCGCCCTCACGCCGTACATCGTCGCCTCGCAGGCCGTGCCCATCGTCGCCATCGCCCCGCTGCTGGTCATCTGGTTTGGGTCTGGTCTCCCATCCAAGGTGCTCATCTGCGCCCTGATCGTCTTCTTCCCCATCCTCATTAATACCGTCGTCGGCCTGCGCTCAGTTGAGCCGGAGCTGCACGAGCTGATGCGCTCGCTGCGCGCCACCCGCTGGCAGATATTCGTCAAGCTCGATGTGCCCGGCGCCCTGCCGGTCTGGCTGGGCGGCCTCAAGGTGGGCGCCACGTTGTCGGTGATCGGCGCGGTGGTGGGTGAGTTCGTCGGCGCCGACCGCGGCCTGGGCTTTCTCATCAACTTTGCCCGCGGCCAGTACGACATGCCCCTGGTGTTTGTGGGCGTCATGGCGCTGGTGGCCATCGCCCTGGCGCTGTATGGGCTGGTGAGCCTGGCTGAGCGCTGGCTGCTGGCCTGAAAGAAATAACCCGGCGTTCGTGTGAACGTCCCGAGTCACAACAAGAGGTAATCCAATGTCGACATCTCATCTGCCTTTGTTCCAACGTTTTGCGCTGGCCCTGGCCGCCCTGGCCGTGCTTACGGCTTGCAGCAGCGGGGCCACCGTGGCGCCCGCCGCAACCACGGCTGCGGCCTCTATCAGGGCTGCCGCCTCTACCACGGCTGCGCCCGCAACCACGGCTGCGACCGCCGCCCCTTCCGGAACGGCGGCCAATCTGCGCCACATCCGCCTGCCGATGGGCTTCACCCCCAGTGTGCAGTTCGCGCCGTTCTACGTGGCCGTGGACAAGGGCTATTTTGCCGCCGAAGGGCTGGAGATTGACTTTGACTATTCGTTCGAGACCAATGGGGTCGCGTTGGTCGGCGCCGGCCAGTTGCCCTTCGCCGTTGTCTCGGGCGAGCAGGTGCTGCTGGCCCGGGCCCAGAGCCTGCCGGTGGTGTACGTCATGGATTGGTTCCAAAAATTCCCGGTGGCCATCATCGCCAAGGCCGGCAGCGGCATCAACACGCCCGCCGATCTGCGCGGGAAGCGCATCGGCACGCCCGAGCTGGCCGGCGCCAACTTCGTTGGCCTGCGCGCGCTGCTGGCCAAGGTCGGCATCCCCGACTCGGCCGTCACCGTCAGCAATATCGGCTTCAACCAGGCCGCCGCGCTGCAAGCCGGCCAGGTGGATGCCGCGGTGGTGTATGCCAACAACGAGCCCATCCGGCTCGCCGCCCAGGGCCAGCAGTTGGTCTCCATCAATATTAGCGACTATGTCTCGCTGGCCGCCAATGGCATCCTCACCAACGAAGACACCGTCGCCAAGGATCCGGCGCTCATCCGCGCCTTCCTGCGCGCCTTCGCCAAAGGCCTGAGCGACAGCATCGCTGACCCCGGCGCGGCCTACACCATCAGCAAGAAATATGTCACCAACCTGGCCGACGACGCCGTGGAGCAAAAAGTGTTGGCCGCCACCATTGAGATGTGGAAAGCGCCGCACCTGGGCCTTTCGGACCCGGCTGCCTGGACGACCATGCAGCAAACCCTGCTCGACTCCAAGCTGCTCACCCAGGCGCAGGATTTGAGCAAGACGTATACCAATGAATTTGTGCCGTAGTAGAACTGTGTGGGCGTTTGGGAGTGTGGGAGTATGGGCGTGACTTCTCCCATAC
>JAYTFQ010000396.1:0-6665 GCA_043734225.1 Anaerolineales bacterium
CGATCTTGTTCTCATACGCGCGCGTTCCAGGCATCGGTGGCGTATTTTTCCACGCGCAACTGCTCGGCCAGGGCAGCCTCGGCGGGGGCCAACGATGCCGGCTGCCAGGTGAGGTTGAGCGCTTTGGCGAAGCCCTGCGCCAGCGCCGCGGCAGCCGCGGACCACGAGACTTCGCGGCCGATGACGTCGGCCACGGTGGTGGCGCGGGCGCGCACCCGAGCGCGCACGCGCTGGCGCTCGGCTTCGCTGTCGAAGACCAGCGCGTCACAGATGCGGCCGATGTCGCCGGTGAGCGGCAGGGTGCCGTGCTGCAGCACCACGCCCTGCTTGCGTACCTGGGCGCTGCCGAGCAGCTTGCGCGGCTGGCCGCCCGTTCCGACGGTGATCTCATAATTCGACGGCACTTCAAAACACACCGGTCCTTTGACGCTGGCCGCCTCGGCCGGACTGTATTCCTTGTCGGCCCGGACATTCAGCCCCAGTTGCGCCAGCCCGGCCAGCAGGCCGGCGCTGAGCTGCTGGTAGCTTTCCATCACGCCGCCGCGCACGCGCGGCTCATCCATGGGGGCGATGATGGAATAGGTCAGCTCGTCGGTGTGCAGGATGGCGCGGCCGCCGGTGGGGCGGCGCACCAGGCCGTAACCGAATTGGGCCAGCCGCTGGCGGTCTACCTCGGCCGCCGGCTGCGCGTAACCGAGCGATAGGCACGGCGGAGTCCAGCCGAAGAAGCGCAGCGTGGGCGGCGCGCCGCCTTCGGCCACGGCGCGCAAAAGCGCCTCGTCAATGGCCATATTGGCGGCGCCCTGGGCCAGGGGCGAGTGGAGCAGGCGCCAGGTGGCGGCCGGGTAGGGAGCGGTGCCGGGCTTATCCATGGGCGTCAGCATTTCATCAGGCTGGTGACCAGCACCGGCTGGATGAGCACCAGCCAGGCCGGCGTGGTGGCGGCGCTCAGGGCGGACAGCGCCCATTCCAGCAGGTCGTCGCCGGCAAGGTCCAGCTCGTCATTGTCTTCCAGGTACTCCGTCAGCTCGTCCAGGTCTTTGAAGAAATACCGATAGTCAAAGGTGACACGCTGATCGAGCGCGAGCGCCGGCCCCATCGCCTCCAGGCCGGCCGTGGCCGATTTAACATCGTGCGGCGTCGCGGGCTCAGCCAGCGCGCCCAACGGCAGGCGCTGGTAATCCTCGGGCTCGGGCAAGTTGTGGGGCACGTCTGGCCGCAGCGCCACCCAGGCCTCCAGCCGCATTGAGTCGGCGGTGGGGTGCAGGTCGAGCAGTTGGCCACCGGGGCGCAGCACCCGGCTGGCCTCGGTCAGGGCTGCCCCCATGCCGGCGCGCGGGATGCAGCACAATGACCAGGTGAAAAACGCCAGGTCGAAGCTGGCGGACGGCAGCGGCAGCGCCTGGCCGTCGGCGGCCAGCAGCCGAAGCGGGTCGAGCGGATGGTCGCGGCGGTCAGCGGCCGCCACGCTCAGCTCATCGCGGTCGATATCAAGCGCCACCCACAGCGCGGCCTCGGCCGCCAGCGGCCAGGCCAGCCGGCCATCGCCGGCGCCAATCTCAAGCACGCGCCGGCCAGCGAAGGCGCCCATGGCGCGCAGTCGGCGGAGCTCGAGGTCGGAGGGATCAATCAGTGGCATGCGCCCCCGTTTGGCTGCCGGCGACGTTCGGTCACGGGCGCTTGAGCGCGGCGGTTTGGGCGTGGACGGCGCTGCCCAAGGCCGGGAAAGCGCCGCTGGGGCAAGCGCCGCCGACGCACTTGCGCAGCAGCAGATCATCCGCGTAGGCGCCCTCGGGATAATGGACGCTGTCGTCGCTTTGGAAAACGACGGCGACCCACACTTGCGGCTGCCCAAGCAGGTTGCCCAGTTGAAACACGCTGCTCAAGTCCAGGCGGCTGGCGACGAAATTGCCGCCAGTGTCTCCGGAAAAACAGGTGCCCGCGTTTGAGGTGTCGAAATTGATGCCGTCGATGGAAGCCATCATACAAACTGGATCGAAGGTCGTTTCCGTGTTGAACCAGAGTTTTGCATTGAACTCGGCGGCGGTGGTGCCCGCCAGGCTGACGGGACCATACACCATCCATGAATAGGTATTGTCGGGATAGTTGGCGCCGCAAGTCAGCCCTTGGCCCAGGCTGCCGCCGCCGATGGCCCAGGCGCTGCCGCTGCCGGTGGCAGCGTGGCAGTTGCGCTGCGCCCAGTGATAGGTGCCGTTTGGATCGGTAACTTCCCATCCGGGTGTGGGCCAGGCGCCCTCGAAGCCTTCTTGCATAAGGGTGTTCCAGGCGCCGGTGGATGGCGAACTGGAAACAAACGGCAAATAGGCCCACGGTATCACCGGCGGCGCGGCTGGCCCGCAGATCGGATAGCGGAACGAGCCAATACGCGTCTGCCAGTTGCCGTCTGAGGCCGAGTAATACTCGGTGGTATACCAAAAGGTGCAGTCATCGGTTGGGTCAACCGTCATGGCGGAATAGTCGCCCCAACGCACGCAGGGGTTGTTGCCACACGAAACGGTCTGCGCGCCGCCACCAGCCATGAGGATGGCTTCCGATTGGCCCAAGGTGTCGTGCGTGTCGGAAATCAAACGGCCGGCGTAACGGATGCTGGGAAATTGCGCGGCGCTGGAGGCGCTGTAGCCGATCGCCATGTTGCCGAACTTATCCACGGCCAGGCTGGGCATCCAACGATTGAGGCCATCCGCGGGGCCATAAGTGCCTTGCTGAACGGGCGCGGCGGCCACGGCGCCGCCAGTCACATCCAACTGGTACCAGCGGACGCCGGCCGGGTTGCCAGCCGTGTGTGACAGCCAGAGCGACTCGGTGCCGGAAATGACGCGGTATTGGTTCTGCATCATGAGACGCTCGAGGAGCGTGTCCAGGCCATTGCCGCTCAGCTCAGGCACCGTGGCTGGTGGAGCGATGTAACCGGCTTCGACCACCTGGGTTGGGCCGGTGAATGTTGAGCTGAGCGGATGGGTCCAATCGACGTGGAATTTGAAAACGTCCAGGGCGGTCACATTGAGGTCATTGCTCACAAAATAGTTGGGCGTGCCGGCTGGTGGCGCCGCGCCGCGGTAGTTCGAGGGCAGCAGGCTGAAAATTGGTGTCGCCCGGTCGAAAACGACCGCCGTCAGCACCGTGCCGTTGTAGAGCTGGGTTGAACTAATCGCCCAGGCGCGCACACCGGTAAAAGGACTTGACCCGCCGCAATTATTACTGCAGGCGAACAGATTGGCCGACATATAGATCCCATCGGGCCAGACCCCGAGCTTGGGATAGTCATTCAGCCGGGGATGCGTAGGATCTGAACTGTCGGTCGGGAAGGCGTAGTACCACCAGCCGCCGGCCACTGGGTCGCCGGTTTTCGAGGCGGCAATGCACTCGTAATGCGGCCCGCTGTCAATGTTCGTCCACGAAAAATCGGTCACGACCCAGCGGTCGTACTGAGCATCGTATAGTGCCACCGGGTCGCCAAAATTGCTGGGTGTTATGCCACCGCAGGGGGCGGGGGCGCTTTGGAAAAAGGTGTTCAACGTTTCCGCGACCAGCGGCGTGCCGGTTTTGCTGAAGATGCCAATCGAGTCATTCACGACCTGAATATAGTGATTGGGCCCGACATCGCCATTGGTGTCGGGTGGATAGTACCCGCCATTATTGACGAAATCGAGCCCCGAAAAATTCTGGAGCAGACCGGGCATCACCTGGCTCGGGCGCGACGGGCTGGCGGGCGCTTGCAGCACATTGTCCACAATTTTTGCCCGTGACGACGCCGCGTTTTCGACTTCCATTTCTGGCCTGACAACGCCTACGACCGCCGGCACCGGCGGTAGATGGCGCAAGTCGCCGTCGAAGGACGTGGCGGTGGCTGTCGTCAGATGTGGATCGGAAACCCCGCCGTCGCCAAAGAGCTGGGGATTGGCAACGCTGGTCTGGCCGGCCAGGCCGGAGGCGCGCGACAAGAAGATCGGCGATCGCACCGCGCGCGGCGCCGGCCCGCGGGTGGCTACCGCGCCCACGAATGACAACAGCCCCAGCGCCCCCAACAAGCCCGCCCAACGCCGCAGCTTGGACCAATCTGGTTTGATCACGCCATCATCCTTAATCGTTTGAGACAAACAGCCCCGATCGAATGCGAAAGTTCTCCTGCAAGGACGGGTCGGGCACGTCCAGGGCCAGTTCGGCGACCAGCGCCCGAGCCTGCGCCAGCTCTGCCGCGGCCTCGCCGGCCCGGCCCTGGCGCTTCAGCACCTGGCCCAGGGCCTGGCGCAGGCGCCAGAGCAGGGGGCGCTCATGGTTCTGGGTCGCGGCCGCGATGCCCGGCCGATAGTCGGCTTCGGCGCGCTCAAGCTGGCCCAGGTCGGCGTACACCTGGCCGCGCAGCAGCAGCGGCCAGGGCACCGGGTCCGGCGGTTGGGCCGGGTCGTTGGTTGGGCCGATGACCAACTGGGCGGCCGACATCACGCTGTCCAAATAGTCCAGGGCCTGATTGTACTCGCCGCGCGCGCGCGCCAGGCTGGCCCGGCTGAAGGTGACCAGGCGTTCGCCGATGCTCTCGGGCGGCTGGCGAATATTGCCGTCCAGGGCCTGGAGCGCGCCGGCCTGGTCCAGCATCTGGCTGTCCACATAGGCCAGGGTCAGCATGCCCATGTGGCAGCGGGTCCAGTATGGCGAGCGAACCAGTTGGCTGATCGCTAGGCCGGCTTTCAGATGCTGAAGCGCGTCTGGCAAATTGAGAATGTCATAGTGGACTAGGCCAAGCACATAATGATTGGCCGCCGTCCACTGTTGATGGCCAATCTCTGTGGCAATCGCCATGCCCTCGTGGCCGGCTCGGAGCGCGCGGGCATAATGGCCATGTGACTGGCAGTTGGCCGACATGATCATATTGACGAAGGCCTCGCCGTCGCGCCAACCTAGCTCGTGGGTGGCGCGCAGGGCCTGCTCAGACTGCTCGGAGACGTCGACGCGGGCGAACGGGCCGGGGCGCAGGGTCATGGTTTGGTAGCCGCCGCCGGCGGCCAACACTTGCGAGCCCAGCACGTTGGCCAGGGCCAGCGGGTTGCCCAGGCGCCGATTAATCTCAATGGCCTGCTGGTAGTATTCCGCGCCGCGTTCCAGGTCGCCGCCGATCATGCTGGACATGCCCAACAGGTCGAGCGTTTCGGCCCGACCCTCGTCATCGTGCAGCGATTCAAAGATCGCCAAAGCCTGGTGATGGCAGCGGGCCGCCTCGCTCGGGCGCTCGATGTTCAGGTGCCAGTTGCCCAGGCGGTTATAGCTGCGCGCCACCAGCCGCGGCTGGCCGGTCTGCTCGGCCAGCTCAAAAGCCAGGCGGCAATATTCGCCGCTGCGGTCGTAATCACGGGCCGCCCACAGCAGCGCCAGGCTCAAGAGCGCCTGCCACTCGGCCGGCAGATCGCGGTCGGCCCGGGCGACCTCGGCGGATTGCTCGTAATCCTGGCGGGCATCATCAAAGAAGCCTTGCAATTCGTATACCTGGCCGCGAGCCTGGAACAGCGCGGCGCCGGGGCGGGGCGCGGCGCGTATGGCCTGGGTGTAATAGTTCAGCGCTTCGCGGTGCGCGAATTTTTGCGCCGCGTAGCCGCCGGCCAGGGCAAAATAGCGGCTGGCGCGCCGGAGATCACCCGCCTCGTTGAAATGGAACCCCAACAGCGGCGCCATTTCTTCGAGCGCGGCGCCGTTGGCCTCCAAGACCTCGCCAACCGCCAAGTGCAGCTCGCGCCGGTATTGTTTGAGCAGGGTGCTGTAGGCCGCCTCGTGCACCAGCGCGTGGCGGAAACGGTACTCCACCTGCGCGCCGGCGACAACCGGGTGGATCAGCCCCCGGGCCTCCAAGGTGGCAAGGTGGGCGGCGAGGGTCATACGGCTTGACCTATTGCAGGCGTTCGAGCACCTGTTCGAGGACGTGCACCGAGAACTGCCGGCCGATGACGGCGATGACCGAGGCTACGCGCAGGGTGCGTTTGACGTCATCCGGCAGCCGGTCGATGCGTGCCAGCAGCAAGCCCTGCAAGTTATCGGGGATTTCGATAGCGCTGATCTCTTTGCCGGCGGCCCAACTGGCGCCTTGCTTGTAGATGGCGCCGCGGTCGATGAGCATACGAATGACTTCCTCGACAAAGAAGGGATTGCCTTCCGCCTTCTTGAGGATCAGGCCGCGGATGTTGTCGGGCAGCGATTCGATTTCCAGCAGGTTGGAGACCAACTGGCGGCTGTCGGCTTCGTTGAGCGGGTTGAGGTTGATCTCGGCCAGACTGGCGCCCAGCTTCTCGCGCGCGGCGACCACCAGCTTCCAGCCGTGCGCGTCGCGATCTGGACGCGTGACCAGGCAGAGCATGATGGCCGCTTCGGAGATCAGCGGAAGGAGTTTGATCAACAGGTCAGTGGAAGACGGGTCAGCCCAGTGAATGTCGTCCAGCACCAGCACCAGCGGCTGGCGCTGAGCCAGGGCGCGCAGCAACTGGCGCAGCGAGGCCAGGTATTGGTTCTGGCGGGCTTGCGGCTCGAGCATATCGATGCGCGCCGCGGCCTCGGCATCGAGCGGCAGCGACAACAGGTGGGCAAGATACGGAAAGACCTCGGGCGCGCCCTCGGCGCCCAGCACATCATCCACTAACTGGCGCAGCGCCGCGGCCTGCTCG